>CANCFZ010000090.1 GCA_947377425.1 Flavobacteriaceae bacterium | reverse complement strand
AATAGAAGGAACCGCTGCACCAACAGAAGCTGGAGTTGCAGGAGTCAAAACAGTTAAATTCACTTGCGCAATAGTCACTGGAGTACCGTTTAAAGTATCAGCAGTAGAACCATTTACAAGAAGCACATTACCCGCATTAGGATTACCCGTAGTACCATTTCCACCAGCGATAGTATCATTTACGGCATCAATAGCAGGCGCAGTAACAGTAAATCGCACTACAGCAGTATCACAATTAGTTGGATTTAATATTTCGCAAATTTGGTAAGTCAAGGTGTAAGATCCAGCAGGTGTTCCAGGCGTAACAACAACGTTGGTACCGGATAAAGTCACTCCAGGATTTGTTGAAGATACAAATGTGGTATTAACTTGTGAAGGTACAACTGCTACACCATTTAAAGTGTCATTAATTAATACATTAGTAAAGACTGTTCCTCCAGTATATCCATTAACAGAAGTTCCAATATCATTTACTGCATCAACTACTGAATTAGTTGGAACAGGTGTTATTGTAGAACAATTATTTCCAGAAACGGAGTCAGTATTAACTCCAGTTATACAAGCAGTGTTTGTATAACTTCCTGTCAAATTTACTTTTGCAACTATATTCAAAGTAGCAGAAGCACCATTTGCAAAACTTCCAATTGTCCAAACACCAGTAGTAGTATTAAAAGTTCCAATAGAAGGTGTTGCACTTACAAAAGTATACCCAGAAGGTAATATATCTGTAACAACAGCATTTGAATCGTTACTTATGCCTAAATTAGTAGCTGTAAGGGTAAAAGTTACATTACTTCCAAAATTTGGGGTAGTAGTACTAGCTGTTTTAACAACTTTTAAATCAGTACATCCTTTAAATGTGATAGCATTAACAGTTGAACTTGCTAAACCCCATCCCCAAGTATTCAATAAACGACCATTTCCATAATCGTCACATGTAACTCCGTCTGTTTCATTTGTTCCAACAGCAGGAGCAGGTATTGCATTAAGTAAATTTCCATTACCACTCCAAGCACGTGTTGGACTTGGTGTTCCATTTAATGAATTATTTAAACCAGTACCTGTTGTATTGTTATTTCCATCTGTACAATCAGTTCCAACATTTGTCAAGCCACTATCGTCCCAATACATTTGGGAGTTTGGAATTACAGTTGGTGCAATTGATTGAACATTAAACCCATTTTTATTAAGTTCGGCATCATACATCGGTAAGTTAAAACGCCCTGCTAAATAGTTTAATGTTAGTGTCATATTTGCTCCATCGGCAACTGCAACACCAAGACCATTTAAACCATCCCATGAAATTGTATTATTTCCAGCGAGAACGCCGTATGATTCTAAAATAACATCAGATGTTCCTGCTTGATAACCCGCAACTCCATTCAAATCAATTACTAATCTAACATCTCCTGGATTAGAAATATTATAATTAATAGAATATGGTCCGCAATTGGTAATTGTAGGTATTAAAAATGTAGGTGCTGGCGGAACTGCAGCAACAGGATATAATAATGGATCCGGACTGTTCAAAAAGACTTTATATCCATTTGGCAATGCTGGAATTAGAGCACTATTTACAGATTTTCTTGTTGTTGTAAAAGCACCAACAGGATTAACTCCATAACTATTAACAGCTAAATTCCATGCTATCGGTTGAAATCCAGGACGAAAATCAATAAAAAGCACAACTTGATCTGCTGTATAAACATAAAAATTTGGTTCGGAGTTAGCCGTTACCAAGTTTCCGAAATTACTGTCTACTGCTTCAAATCCCCATTTGTCACAATGTAAACGACCATTCTTTTTAACATTTCCAGGAGCAACTACCGTCATATCAAATAATCCAGCAACAGCTCTATCACTTGAAGTAGTTAATGCTGTTACACCTCCGTCATTACTTCTGTAAAATTCTATCCAGTGTTCACCAGTGGTTGTTGGGTTATAAACTAATGCATTATATCCAGTTGTAGTTGTTCCAATATTTGGACCAACTAATGCTTGAGCATGAGTATCAATTACACCATTTGCACCAGCAGTTCCATCCCATAAACCAGACATGACTACTGTACCACTAGGATTTTTAATTCTGTAGTATAAATTTGTTAATCTTGAGGGTATGCCCACAACATAATTTCTCCAATCAAAACCAAAATAAAGTTTTTCATTTGCACTCGCAATATTAAAATAAATACGATTGTCATCTCCAGCATTGTAGTAAGAACCACTAGCTAAATCGGGTGCAACTAATACAGCTGTTATATTTGCTGGATTAGGCGAAAGTGTAGGTGTACCTTCTGCAAAGACCGATGAGGATGATATTAAAATCATTAAAAATGAAAGTATAAACGTGTACTTGTTTATTGTTTTCTGAAGCGTAGTTGTTTGCATAATTTTAATCCTTGGGTTATTTTTATTTGGATAACGATTTAATAATTTCCTTTAAAAAAAGTTATTAACATATTTCGTTAAGTTATTCACGGCGCAAATATATATTGATATTTTAGTATTTTATTTTTTATTCTATGAATAGCCTTAATACTCGTTTAAATACATTTTGAATAGTTTGTTTCTTTAAGTAAAATACTGTAATTCTATTGTTTACATTGTTTTTCTATCGAAATAATTCTACTTATTGTGAATCAATAAGTATTTTTGCTTCAAAAACAGTCTACATCTTTATTAGGATATTACAGAATTCTTCGACAATATTAAGTAGTATAATTTGATTATCCAAAAAAATAATCGACAAAGTGTATAAAATAATAGATTAAATACGATAATATTGTTCAATAATATGTAATAACCTACAAAAATAATAAAATGAAAAGCATTACTTTAATAAGACATGCAAAATCTAGTTGGGAATTTCCTGAAAAAGATTTTGATAGAGATTTAACTTCAAAAGGAATTTATAATGCAACAAGATGTGCTTTATTATCTATTGGAGAAATTGAGAATAACTCAATAATATGGTCAAGTACCGCTAATAGAGCTATAAAAACTGCTGCTATTTTTCTGAAAAACTGGAATTTGAATACTGATAGGATTCAATTAAAAGATGATTTATATACATTTGAAGTTAATAAACTTGAGCAAATTGTTAAATCTTGCCCAAATAGTACAGATAACTTAATTCTTTTTGGACATAATAGCGCCATTACAGATTTTGTTAATAAATTTGGAGATATTTTTATTGATAATGTTCCTACTTCTGGATTTGTTTCTATTAAATTTGAAATTAATAATTGGTCAGAATTAAGGAAGGGACATACCACTAAAATATTATTTCCAAGAGATATTTAATATGAGTTCAGAAAACAAATACAGATACATAGATAGAGAAAAAAGTTGGTTAACTTTTAACGCTAGGGTTTTACAAGAAGCTGCTGACGAAGCCGTGCCGTTATTAGACAGACTCCGTTTTTTAGGGATTTTCTCCAATAATTTAGATGAATTTTTTAGAGTTCGATTTGCCGCAATTCGTAGATTAAGCCTTACTGGTGCAACTGGTGAAAAGGTTCTTGGCGGAATTACAGCCCAACAATTGGTTAAGGATATTACCGATATTGTAATTAAACAACAATCTGAAAGTCTTCGTATTCTAAGTATTATTGAAAAACAATTAGAAAAAGAAAATATTATTATTGTTGATGAAAATGGACTTTGTCAAGAACATCAAACCTTTGTTCATGATTTATTTATTCAAAAAGTAAGTCCAGAATTAGTAACAATTATATTAAATGATTTAGCAGAATTTCCATTACTAAAGGATACCGCTGGTTATTTGACTATAAAATTGGTTATGAAAACCGATGAAAAAGCTACAGTTCTAGGATTGGTAAAACCCAAAAAAGAAATTCGATACGCAATTATAGAAATCCCAAAAAATATTAATAGAATAGTTGTTCTTCCTGAAATAGATGGCAAAAAATACATCATGCTTTTGGATGATGTTATCCGATATAATTTAAGTAGTATTTTCAATATTTTTGATTATGAAAGTATATCAGCTCACATGATAAAAATTACTCGTGATGCTCAATTAGATATTGATAGTGATATGAGTAAAAGTATGTTGCAAAAAATAGCCACTTCTGTAAAAGAACGAAGAATTGGTGAGCCTGTTCGTTTTGTTTATGATAGCACAATAGATAAAGATACATTGACTTTCTTTTTAAATAGAATGAAAATTGATGCTTCAGACAGTATAATTCCTGGTGGACGTTATCATAACCGTCGTGATTATATGGCTTTCCCTAACTTAGGAAGATTTGATTTATTATACCAACAAAAACTTCCTTTACCGGTACTTGGGTTATCATTAGATGGTAGTATTTTGAATAAGATAGCCAATAAAGATTACTTAATTTCGGCGCCTTATCAATCATTTTCATATATAATTAAATTTTTGCGTGAAGCCGCTTTAGATCCAAAAGTGACTACAATAAAAATCACTTTATATAGATTAGCAAAAAACTCTCAAATTATCAGTTCGCTTATAAATGCTGCTAAAAATGGAAAACGTGTAATTGTTCAAATTGAACTTCAAGCACGATTTGATGAAGCAAGTAATATTTCTTATGCCGAACAAATGCAACAAGAAGGTATTGAACTAATTTTTGGTATCAAAGGACTAAAAGTGCACAGTAAAATTTGTGTAATTGATAGAATGGAAGAAGGAAAAATTAAGCGATACGGAATTATTTCGACTGGAAATTTCAATGAATCTACTGCAAAAGTTTATACGGACGTAACTTTATTAACAAGTCATCAGCAAATTTTAAAAGATATTACTAAAATTTTTGAATTTTTTGACATTAATTATAGACTACACCGATACAAACACTTAATTGTTTCGCCTCATTATTCGCGTTCTAAATTTTATAAACTTATTGACAGAGAAATTCATAATGCACAAGCTGGAAGACCTGCATACATTAATTTAAAAATGAATAGCTTATCAGATTATGATATGATTGACAAATTATATGATGCAAGTAATGCTGGTGTAAAAATGAAATTGCAAATTCGTGGAATATGTTCTTTAATTCCTGGTGTGAAAGGCATGAGCGAAAATATTGAAGCCATTAGTATTGTAGATAATTTCCTTGAACATTCGCGTGTATTTATCTTTTGTAATGATAATAACCCTGAAGTGTTTATTTCTTCTGCCGATTTTATGACCAGAAATCTTGATGGTAGAGTAGAAGTAACCTGTCCAATTTATCAAGATGACATCAAGAAACAACTAATTGATACTTTTGAAGTGGGTTGGAAAGGAAATGTAAAAGCTCGTTTTCATTCAGAAAAGTTGGATAATAAATATAGAATTCGCAAAGAAAATGAACCCGTTTTTAGAGCGCAACAAGAAACCTATAACTATTATAAAAATCAACAAGAAGATAATAGTAGCAATAAATTTTAATACTCCAAATCTATAGTAAATGATTTTAATTAAAAAATATGCAGCGATAGATATTGGTTCCAATGCCATGAGATTGCTAATTACCAATATAGTAGAACAAGACGGAAAAGAAACTCAGTTTAATAAATCTGCTTTAATTCGTGTGCCAATTCGTTTGGGGCAAGATGCATTTACTGTTGGTGAAATCACTGCTGAAAATATTGATAGAATGGTAGATGCCATGAAAGCATTTCAACTTCTAATGAAAGTTTACAAAGTGGAGAAATACAAAGCATGTGCTACTTCGGCAATGCGAGAAGCCTATAATGGTAAAGAAGTTGTTGAAATAATCAAACAAAAATCGGAAATAGATATTGATATTATTGACGGAAAAGTGGAAGCTGCAATTATAGCTTCTTCCGATTTACATAGCTTTTTGAGTACCGATAAAACCTATCTTTATGTTGATGTTGGTGGTGGAAGTACTGAATTTTCATTGTTTTCTGATGGAAAAATGATTACTTCTAAATCATTTAAAAACGGAACTGTTCGTTTGTTAAATAATATGGTTAATGAAGTGGTGTGGATTGAAATTGAAAAATGGATTAAAACCAATTGTGAACCTTATGATAATGTAACCTTAATTGGTTCAGGTGGAAATATCAATAAAATACACAAATTATCAGAAAAACAACAAGACAAACCTTTGTCTTATGTTTATTTATCAGCACAATATCAGTATCTTAATTCATTAACCTATGAACAGCGAATTGCAGAGTTAGGTTTGAATACGGACCGTGCCGATGTTATCATTCCGGCAACTCAAATTTATTTAAATGCCATGAAATGGAGCGGAGCAAGACAGATATATGTACCAAAAATAGGGCTTTCTGACGGAATTGTCAAAGCATTGTATTACGGAAACATATAATTAACGGCAGTTGTTTTATAACTCTTTTCTATAAGTTCGTCGGCGTCTAAAAATAACTGGATCAAAGTGTTTCCACAATTGATGAATAGCAATATTATCTGCTAACTCTGGAGTTCTAATGCAATCTACTATGCCTTTTTCGGTAAAAGTTTTGTAATATTCTTCAAATATAATTGCCGTAACGCCTTTACTTTGATATTCTGGAAGTACACCAATTAAATAAAATAATACTTCTTTGCTTTCTTTTTTTGCTTTAAGCAAATGATAAAATCCAAAAGGAAATAATTTGCCATTAGCTTTTTGTAATGCTCTTGAAAAACTTGGCATAACAATGCTAAACGCAACCATATCATTCTCTTTATTCATTACAAATTTGATGTATTCTGGATTAATGAAACTGATGTATTTTTTTTTGAAATATTCTTTTTGAACATCGGTTATGGCTACAAATGATGATAAATCAGCATAAGCAGCATTAAATAAATCAAACATTTTATCTATATAAGGCAGGATTGATTTAGTATCTGTAAAATTCAATTCTCTTAGCTGATATCGTTTCTTAATTAACGGAACAATCTTTTCATAAGCTTCTGGTTTAACATTAGCAAACGGAAATTTGTTTTCTAAATATTCTTTTTCTTTTACATAACCCAATTGTTCTAAATGGTCTTTGTAATAAGGATAGTTGTACCAAGTTATCATAGAACCCAATTCATCAAAACCTTCGGTAAGAACTCCAACTTTATCAAGATTCGAAAATCCCATTGGACCCTCTACATAATCTAAATTGTTTTTTCTTCCTAATTCATATACTTTTTCGAGCAACGCTTTAGTTACTTCAACATCATCAATTACATCCCACCAACCAAAACGCACTTTCTTTTTTTGCTGATCGTTTACTTCATCCCAATTGATGATAGCAGCAATTCTTCCCACTACTTTATTGTCTTTATATGCCAAATAAAAATAGGCCTCAGCACTTTCATAAGCTGGATTTTTGGTTTTATCAAATGTTTCTAATTCATCTTGAATTAAAGGTGGCACCCAATAAGGATGATTTTTATATAACGTAAACGGAAATTTTACGTATTCTTTTACTAATTGCGATGTAGTTGCTTCTTTAATTGTAATCATTACCAAATGTTATTTTTAAAATTGACCTTCGTCTAAACGTTTTTTGGCTTTCTCTTTATTTTTGCCTTTAGTGCTTTTGTCTTTTTTCTTCTCTTTTTTAGGAGCTCTAATCATTACGTTTTTGTAGTTGGTGTCTGATCGCCATGAAAGACCAAATCCGGCATAAGTAAATCCGGGTGTGTCTTTATAGTTTTTGCTGAATGACGTATCTAGTTGAAAGTTCTTGTTCATTAAATAAGCCGCACCAAACGTAAATATTCCGTCGGCATAATAATCACCTTTTATTCCTTTATTCTCAATAAATCCCGACCATTGGTCATTGAAACCTTTGGTAAGTGTAACAACATAGCCCAAGGAGCGATTGTTGGTTCCAATTTTATCCATAAATATATTGGTCACAAAAACCCAAGCTCCCGGAAAAAGATTTTGAGTAATCAACATTACTTTTGGACTCAATCGAGCGGTTTGTTCGTTATTGAATAAAAACGGATTGGAACTAAAATTCAAATTCATACCACCATAAGCCGAAACTACTGGAACAAATTGATGCCATTTGAATCTATGATTGGCTTTCCAACTATAAACATTAATTTCTTCTTCATAATTCTTGAAAGGGTCATAAAGCAGGTATTTTAATCCTAAAGTTGTTGCTTTAACTCCTTTTCGGATTTTGGTTATATCGTCAGAAATGTAGTTGTCTTTTTGATAGGTTACTTCCATAACACCCTCTAGTTGTTCTCTAAAAAAACCATAACGCGCATGAAAATCAACAATAAAACCCTTGGCACTATAGTCTAAAAGTTCATGCTGTTCGGTAGAACGTTTCATTCCAGACTCCAATTGAATGACTGTTTTTCCTACCGAAAATGCCGACATTGATTCGCCCGGACGATTAGAATTTATAACATCAGTATACTGAGCATAATTGTTTTCAACTATTAAAAGACCAATAAAAAGCGCTAAAAGTTTCAATTTCATAAGACCTATATTAAAAATTCTTTTTTTAGAAGTTCAAATGTACTATATTTTGATGAGAGGGTATATAAAATGAAATCGTTTTATTGGTTTTCTGTTTAGTGTGGATATAAAATGAAACTACTTTATTATATAGTCTGGCGAGAGGGTATATAAAATGAAATCGTTTTTTTAGACTTTACAAGTTTTTAAAACTAGTTAGCTTTAAAACAAAAAGTCTTACCGAATGTAACACATAAAAGCACTACCAAGTGTATGATACACCTTTGTCAAAGTTCTAAACTTTGACAAAGGTTAACTAAAGCCTTACAATTGTAGGGCTTTTTTTAAGAAGTTATTAAGTACCATATTTTATTATTTATTTAAGAGATAATCCTAATTTTAAATGCAGTAATTTAGTATTTTTGACAAAATTTTTTATGTTATGCAAGAGGCATCTTTTCAAGGTTTAATTGAAGATATTTTTATTTTCTTCATTATCTATTATGTAATCAAGTTTTTAATGCGTTTGTTTTTACCCGTTTTGGCAAAAAAAGTGGTGCAAAAAGCAAGTGAACAATTCCAACAACAGCAAAATCAATATCAAAATAACGCGCAACAAACTCAAACGCCTAAAACCGATAAACCTCACGAAACTAAGAAAGTTGGTGACTATATCGATTATGAAGAGATTGAGTAAGAATC
>CANCFZ010000089.1 GCA_947377425.1 Flavobacteriaceae bacterium | reverse complement strand
GTTTCACCAGTTGGAACTTATGCTTACAGTCTTGATGAAGGTAATTTTCAAACATCAAATATTTTTGAAAATGTTTCAAGTTGTGATCATAAAATTTTAGTAAAAGATTTGGCAGGATGCGGGAAATCGAATGTTACAATTTCCTTTTTTATATGGGATTACCCTCGTTTTTTTACTCCTAATAATGATGGATATAACGATTATTGGAACATCTTTTGTAACAATTACAGGCCACTTAAAATTACTATTTATGACAGATATGGTAAACTGCTAAAACAATTTCTTTCTACAAGTTTGGGTTGGAATGGAAAATCTAATGGAAACGAATTAATCTCCGACGATTACTGGTTTACAGTTGAATATACTGAAAATGGAGAGAATAAAATATTCAAAAGTCACTTTGCAATGAAAAAATAACTTATTAATTCAATCTTATGAAACCTAAATACACTGCATATATTTTACTTTTTATAGCACTTGCACTAGTTGTTTCTGTTATAATTAAAACTTTTTTCTCTTCCAAAACCAATCCTGAAATAATGGAAAAATACAAAGCTCAAAAAAATCCATTTTCAGTTCAAAAGGATAGTGCAGAAATAGTTTGGGCAAGAGCTTCAAAATTTCTTGAATTGCGAAAATTAGAGCTAGTTGGTGGCGATTTACAAAAAAGTAATTCCGTTATTTTTATGCCGTATTATAATGATTTTCATAAAGGAACATCACTAAAAATTGAAAGAAAACAACTCGGAGATTCAACAATTTTTACAGTAAATGTTTGGAATTCTGGAAAGCCTCTGCTAATTGGAGCAAAAGAAATTGCCCTTTATATGGCGACAGAATTCGATAGGAAGAAGCCTAAAAAATACGAAGAATGACGTATGGTTTGAATTTTCGAATTCACTTTACTTTGATAAAACAATTTTAAATTAAATTCATTGGAAAATTCAAATCATATTATTTCAATTCTCAAAAAATATGTAGGAGGTTTATTTCTAACATTTGTAGGGCTAATAGCTATTTACTATTTTAGTTATTCAACAATTGAAGAAATAAAACAAGGAAACAGCATTAGCTATTCTTTCAAAGGAATTTTAATTGGTCCAGCTCTATTTGTAATGGGAATCTATCTTTTAGTTTTTACAAATGGAGGAAAGTTTTCTTTTCAAGATTTATCTTTCAAAGAAAAGAAAACCTTTTATTTAGTATTAGGTGTTGGTTTTGCTTTAGGTTTTTTAGCACTATACATTGTCAATCATTATTTAGAAGTAAACGGATATGATACTTCAAATTTATAAAAGATGAAAAATAAAATAACTTTTCTTGTTTTAGTTGCAACTCTTTTTTCGTGCAAAAACGATCAATTGAATGACAGTTATATTTATTTTAATGAACCACAACCTGTAGAGGTTGAAAATATAACGAATTTTCCAAATAAGTATATTGGCACATTTGGTAGTGATTATTCAAATCGGTTAAAAGTTGAATCTAAATATGTTATAAAAATTGAAGTTGAAAGTTTCGATACAACAAAAAAACAAATGGATTCTTTGACAAATGTTGAATTCAAGAACAATATTGTTTATGATAAAGAAACTCAAAAAGCCTACAAAACGTTTGTAAAAAACGATACCATTCAATGGGAAACCGAGCGATTGGATACTATTTTTTCTTTTGCTGGAAATGAATCGGCTAAAATTTACAAATCGAGTTTGATTTTGAATAAAGAAGTAAACGGAAATTATTTGGTAAACATCATCAAATTTGATTTTTCAAGTAATAAATACCTTCAACTTGGAACCCGTAAAGATTTCATCAAAATTAATGAGCAATTGAACATTCTTTTTGAAGCCAATGTAGAAAATAACGACACCACTTTTGTAATATTAAAACCTAGTCGTGCCGATTTCAGAAAACTACTTCGATTGGACGGTTTTGAGTATGAAAAAATGTATTATTTCAAATAAAATAATTTCTAAATTTTACAAAAATGAAAAAAATAATAATACTTGTTTTCTTGTTTATTTTGAACTTAAACTTTGCTCAAAAACAAGTAAAAATGGACTTGTCTTCAAAAGAATCAAAAATAAATATCAAAGTAGATTCTAATTCTGTCAAAGGAATTTCTGTAGATACTTTAGATAGTTTTTTGATTAAAAAAGCACCGAAAACTGAAATCAAAGTTGCCAAAAATTATTTACAACCAAAATCCGATTCGTTTTTTGATATGGCAGTTTATATTCTTAAAAAACAATTTCAAGACAACCCAATTATTTCTTGGATTTTGACATTTATGTTGGCGTTTTGGTTGTTAAGAATAATAAAACGATTGTTTGAAATAATTAGAAACAAAAAATAATCAACTAAATAAACACAACAATTCCAATGACCTAAAATGAAAAAAAAAATTGCCATTTTACTAGTAATAACACTAATTTCTTGCAAGCCAACAGTCGAAAGTATTTTGAGTAATCATTTGCAACCAATTGCTAATCATAATAATAAACTCAAAATTGGCGAAACAATTGTGTTTAGTCATTACGAACGAGAAGGAATTGATAGAAATGAATATCCTGAACCAAGTTATCCAAAAATAGTGGATGCAAATTATTTCAAAAAACTAAAGAACCAAGAATTAAATGATGGAACAGATGGCGGAATAACAACCTATTTTGAAATTTATGAAGCCATAAAATCTGGTGAAACCAATATTGAAACGTTTGAAGTTTTATCGACTAAAATTAAAACCAAAGACAGTATTTATTTCCAAAAAACCAAGAAAAAATTAGAAACGTATTCATTTACAATCGAATAAAGATGAAAAAACAACTTATAATTCTAGCAATATCAATCTTTTGCCTTTCTGCAAATGCACAAAATGATTTGGTGAAAACCTATTATTCAAACGGAAATTTGAAAAGTGAAATTCCAAATCCTGTTGCAAATTCCAAAACGATTGCCAAAGAATATTACGAAAATGGAAATGTAAAAACCGAAATTCCATACACTGGAATTTTCATAAATGGAGTTTCAAAAGTCTATTTTGAAAGCGGGAAATTGCAATATGAAGAAACCTATATTTATGATTCTAGAAATGGAAAAGCTATTGAATATTTCGATTCCGAAGGGTCGGAAGGTAAAATAAAAAAAGAAACGCCTTATCAAGATAATCAAATTAATGGAATGGTGAAAACCTATTATGTATCTGGGAAAATATTGCTCGAAGAACCTTTCAAAGACAATATCACAAACGGAATTTTGACAGAATATTATGAAAATGGCAATATAAAATATCAAGTAAATTTCAGTGAAAATAAAAAAAATGGTATTGAAAAAAGATTTTCTGAAAACGGAAAATTAAAAGTAGAAATTCCGTTCAAAAATGATCAAATTGAAGGAATTGTTAAAGAATATTTTGATTCCGAAAAACTAAAATTAGAAATTCCTTATTTCAATAACAATAAAAACGGCGAAGCAAAAGAATATTTTGATTCCGAAGGTAAATTGTATAAAGTAATTCCATACCAAAACAACAATATTGAAGGAGTTTTAAGAGGTTATTTTGAAAGTGGGAAACTGAATTTTACTGTTGATTATGTGAATAACAAGAAAAATGGTTATCTAAAAGAATACTACGAAAACGGTCTATTGAAATGGGAAGCCAAATGTATTAACGATGAACAAGTTGGCGAAAGCAAGGAATATGACGAAAACGGAAAATTAAAACAAAACTAATATGAAAAAATATTTTTTAACAGTACTAATTTTTATTTTTTGTATTGCCGCTAATGCACAAGATACAATAAAAACTTATTATGATGATGGAAAAATTCGAACCGAATCATACAATAATTTTGAAAGTATTGACAAGGGTTTTTATAAAGAATATTATGAAAATGGACAATTAAGTATGATTAAAAACCATATTGATGGTAAAGAAAATGGGATTTCTAAGGGATTTTACGAAGACGGAAAACCTAAATATGAAATTCCATTTTTAAACGATAAAGAAAATGGTGTTGCCAAAGAATATTTTGAAAATGGCAATATCAAAAAAGAAACGACTTATGTGAATGGCGAAATTAACGGAACTATAAAAAAGTATTCCAATGATAGAAAAAAAACATCAATAACTCCAGTTATAAATGGAAGCATAAACGGAATTGTGATTGATTATTTTAGAAATGGTAAAATAGAAAGCAAAACAACTTGGACAAATAACAGTCTCAATGGTTTAGAAACAAGATTTTTTTTTAGTGGAAAAATGGAATCTCAAGCAACTTTTGTAAATGATTCTCTAACTGGTATTAAGAAAGTGTATTACGAAAATGGTAAGACACATAAATTGATTCCATACACGGATAATAAAATTGACGGTATCGAAAAAATATTTTATAAAAGTGGCAAACTAGAATTTGAAACAGAATATAAAATGAATAAAAGAGATGGTTTTCAACGACAATATTTTGAAAATGGCAAGTTGAAAAGAGAGATTACTAATATAAATGATAAACAAAATGGTGCTGAAAAAGCCTATTTTGAAAATGGTATTTTATTTCTAGAACAAAATTATGTAGACGGAAAACTAAACGGAACGGAGAAAATTTATTACAAAAATGGCAAAATAAAATTTGAAACCGAATATGTTAATGATGAACAAATTGGAGACGCCAAAGTTTATGAAGAAGACGGCAAACTGTTTGTTCCAAAAAATAAATAATGATGAAAAAGTTAGTTAGATTGTTAATTATTGTCTTTTGTTTTTCTGCAAATGCACAAACCGAAACCAAAAAAGATTTTTATCCAAACGGGCAACTAAAATTTGAAATTCCATATAGAAATGGAATGAAAAATGGCATTGCAAAAGAATATTATGAAAACGGAAAATTAAAGTTGCTAGAAACCAATGTCGATAACAAACGAGAAGGAATTGTAAAAGAATTTCATGAAAATGGAACTGTAAAATATGAGTTGAATTATAAAAACGACAAGGCAAACGGAATTTATAAAACATACTATGAAAGCGGAAAACTGTTAGGTAAAATTCAGTTTGTAAATGACGAAAAAACAGGAATTGAACAAGGATATTACGAAAATGGAACTCTAAAATATGAATCGCCTTATGCTAACAATCAAATAAATGGAAATCACAGAGAATATTTTGAAAATGGAAGTATAAAATCGATTACAATTTTCACAAATGGAAAAAAAAATGGTATTGAAAAGATTTATATTGAAACTGGTGAATTGCAATATGAAATGCCTTTTATAGAAGGAGACTTGACAGGTTTTGGAAAAGAATATTATATTAACGGGAAAATCAAAATTCAAGAAAATTATATAAATGATATAAGAAATGGACTTTCACAAAAATATTACGAAAATGGTCAATTGAAATCTGAAACTAATTATAAAGATGACAAAATCATTGGAGAAACTAAAGAATATTATGAAAATGGAACACCAAAAACTGCAATTATTATCAATTATGATCAAAACGAAGAAAAGAAATAATCGTAAATTTAAAATGAAAAAAACTATAATTTTATTACTTTTTATTACATTTCAAAATGTTTGTAATGCACAAAATATTCTAGCCGAAAATAAAAACGAAAATCACCGTGATGGCGAAGAATATGTTTTGTTATCGCCTACGGGTAAAGTCATCAAATCGTTCAAAGGAATAAAGATTTACGAAGATTCTAATTATGATGGAGAAAATTTTGGTAGAAAATCCACCGAAGATTTGATTTGTGGTCTTGATAAAAAAACTAATAAAATGGGTTATTTGAGCAAGGTTACGGGCAACTGGGTTGTGGAACCGCAATTTGAAAACGCACCCTACATTCACGAATTTTTTGACGGTTTGGCAATTATCGAAAACCGATTTGCAGTTGGAAACGACAAATTTGCAGTAATCGACAAAACCGGAAAAATAATTGTTCCGTTTTGTGATTGGACTATTTACGATTACAGTGATGGACTGGCAATTGTAGAAAAAGAAGGTTATCAGTTCGGAGCAATTGATCAAGCAGGAAAATTAGTAATTCCTTTTTCAGTTGGACGTTTATATGATTTTAATGACGGATTGGCAATCAAAAACAATAATTCAGAATTTGTCGATGAATATTCAGATAATACTGGTTTGTGGGGTTTCATTGATAAAACAGGTAAAATGGTTATTTCTCAAGAATGGTCTTGGGCAGAACCATTTTTTGAGGATTTGGCTGCCGTAAAAAACAAAGATGGCAAATACGGATTTATTGACAAATCTGGAAAGTTGGTTATTGGGTGCACGTATCAAGAAGTACAAAATTTCTCTGAAGGTTTTGCCGTAGTTTCGCTTCCTGCAAATAAAGATGGGTTTTTCGACAAGACTTTTATTGATAAAACAGGTTATCAAGCCACTCAAAAACATTTTAATGAAGCTCTCGATTTCAAAGAAGGAATGGCTGCAGTCGCCAAAATAGAAGATTTTGGTGGCGATAACGAAATGTACTCTTTTGGATTTGTAGATAAAAATTTCAACCTCGTCATTCCATTTCAGAACAATAAAACAACTGCCGGAGCTTATTATAAAAGATATTTTACTTTTTATGAAGGGCTTTGCCCAACTCCAAAAGGATTCATTAACAAAAAAGGAAAACTAGTTATTTCTTTCGGGCCAAATTCTGCATCAGAAATCCAACCTTTTGAAAACGGACGAACTATTGTAAAACTATATGACAAAAAAACCAATACATATCGTTCCAAATTAATAGATAAAACAGGTAAAATTCTATGGCAATCAGTACCGAATAGTGTTCAATAAAAAATACGTTGTTTTTCGTATTGAAATAGATTTTAGATTGTTGCAATTTTGAATATTATTTAAAATTTGTTAAAATGAAAAAAATTATATTGATTGCATTTTTAAGTTTTATTGGTCAACTTCAGGCTCAAAAAAGTTTTGGTTTTGTATTTACAAATACTCAAGAAAAATTATTTATTTCCAAAGTTTTTACAATTGGACCAGCTGAAAAAGCAGGTGTAAAGGTCGATGATTTATGGCTAAAAATAAACAACATTGTCCTTCCTGGCAAAACAAACCAAGAAATTGGGAACATTCTTGCTCAGTTGCAGCAAGATGAAGCTACTTTTGAGTTTTCCAGAAATAGAAAAATTATAAACTTGAAATTTTCGCGAATAGAAAAAGATTTATTTCTTGAAAGATGTATTTCTGGTGATTGTATAAATGGGAACGGTATTTATCGTTTTGAAAACGGAAAAACTATCGAAGGAGAATTCAAAAACGGAAAATATATTGATCCAAACAAACACCAATTTGCAACATCTCATTTGCAACCCAATTATATTGCCGATCAAATAGACACTTCAACTATTAATGGAAAAGATGCTGTTCGAAGCCAAAATGGTTATGACGAATATAGAGATTTGCGATTTGAAGCAATGATTTTAACCTTTGGTTTGGGTGTGACAAAAGAAGTAAATCTTAAAAAAGCTTTAGCCTTAAGTAACGAAGCCATTAGAATTTTCCCAAATTTATCACGTGCTTATATAGATAGAGCACTAGCTAATTATAAATTAGGAAATGCTACGGCAGCTCAAAATGATTTTGATAAAGCTAGACAATTGGCTCCATTTGACTCAAGTGAAATAGACAAAGCGCAAGCTAAAATAGAAGGCAGAGAAATTCTAATTAATGCCCAACAAATTGAAGATGAAAGAATTTTGGAAGAAGAAAATAGCGAAAAAGAAGTCGATCCAAATGATGAAATTGATAGAACAATTAATGAAAATTATGAAAAAGCAAAAGCATTACACCAAACAAATCCTGTTGAATTTCATCATTATTACAACGATAGTAGTGGCAATAGAGTTTATACAGATTAAAAAAAATGTTTTTATAACGAATAAAACGAAATTAAACTATAACTTTTTTTAGGACAACCATAAATTTATAAAAATGAAAAAGCTACTATTATTATTCATAATATATTGTTATTCAGTAACTACAATTGCTCAAAAATGTTCTTCTGGTGATTGTTTAAATGGTATCGGAACCTTTGTTTTTGAGAATGGAAATAGCTATTCTGGAAGTTGGAAAGATGGAAATTTTGAAGGAAAAGGAACCTATACTTGGATAAATGGTGATGTATATATTGGAGATTGGGTTGCAAATATAAGAACTGGAAATTGCCTATTTAATTATGCTGACGGAACAAAATATTTAGGCAAAATGAAGAATGGGTTTTTAGATGGAGAAGGAAATTACATTTTGACAAACGGATATTCAATGAAAGGAATTTTTAAAGAGAATATAGGAATTGATGTAAAATATTTTGATGCTAATAACAATCCAATAGCAAATGAAATTTTCTGGAACTCTGTTAATAAAGAAAAAGAAAAATTCAAACATCAAAATAAAGGAAAACTACAAATTCAAAGTATAACGATTCCGGCACCCAATGGTGTTTATACAATGACTGATAGAGCTGAAGATGTGAAAATGCAGTTTAGTAGTTCGACTAAAAACTTCTTATACTTATGGGGAATCAAGCCAAATGTAATAACTATAAATGATGCAAAAGTTGCCGCACGGTCAAGTTATGAAACACTTACAAAAACAGATTTTGGGAGAGAAGTACTAACAGATTTTAATAAAAGTTCAAGCACAACTAACGAGAGTTATTCGCCAAATTTCAAGCAAAAAGGAGATGGATATGCAAATAAGAAATTTCAGATAAAAATTAATAAAGGCAAACCATTTGGAATAAATAACGATAGTACTTATACAGTTACACTCTATAATTATCAAAAATTTATAGATGAAGAAACTATTTCAAATTTTAGTTTTTGGAAAAATGCTGAGGAGCGAAAAGAGTATCACAAAAAACAAAAAGAGGAATATTTCGATTCTTTTACTGACGAAAATTCAACAAAGTCTGGAAGAAAACGTGCTAGAGATGAATATGAAAGTAAAAGCCGAACAAAACTGACTGATATTCACGCAAGTTATGACTCTATCAATAGTTTAGCACACGTTGTATTTACTTTTTCACATCTTCGATATGGAAGGAGTTATAATGTATTTTATGATATCAACTTCAAAAACAAAACCTATAAGAAAGTTGGTGAATCGGATTATCAAGCTACAGTAAACGACGATTGCTACTACTA
>CANCFZ010000088.1 GCA_947377425.1 Flavobacteriaceae bacterium | reverse complement strand
TTTTTTCCAATTGTTCAAGGAAGTACTTACAAAGATTTAAGAATGCAAAGTGCTGAATATATTGCCAATTCCAATCAAGTTGGAAATGCTATTGGCGGATTGTCAGTTGGAGAACCAGCCGAGGAAATGTACGCTATGACCGAAGTGGTTTGTGACATTCTTCCAGAAGAAAAACCTCGTTATTTAATGGGAGTTGGAACACCAATTAATATTCTTGAAAATATTGCACTTGGCGTAGATATGTTCGATTGTGTAATGCCAACCAGAAATGCCCGAAACGGAATGTTATTCACAGCACACGGAACCATAAACATCAAAAATAAAAAATGGGAAGACGATTTTTCGCCAGTGGACGAAATGGGACACACATTTGTTGATACTGAATATACGAAAGCTTACTTACGTCACTTATTTGCAGCCAATGAATATCTTGGAAAGCAAATTGCTACAATTCACAATCTTGGGTTTTATATGTGGTTAGTTCGTGAAGCTAGAAAACATATTATAGCTGGTGATTTTAGAGTTTGGAAAGAAATGATGGTTAAACAAATGAGTCAACGATTATAGAAAAGTTTAAAGGTTTAAAAGTTTAAAGGTTTAAAAGTTCTAGTGAAATGGAACAACATTAAACCAATTTTAATATTATTAAACCAATTTTAAACAAATAAAAAGACAATGCTAACAATTTTAGACAAATACATATTAAAACGATACTTAAACACTTTTGTAGTGATGTTAGTGATGTTTATTCCTATTGGAATTACCATTGATGTTTCTGAAAAGGTGAATAAGATGATTGAAAATCATGTGCCCTTTAAAGCCATTGCTCAATATTATGTCGATTTCACTATCTATTTTGCTAATTTACTGTTTCCAATATTTCTATTTTTATCCATTATTTGGTTTACATCAAAATTGGCAAATAATACCGAAATTATTGCTATTTTAAGCTCTGGAATCTCATTTACACGATTTTTACGGCCATACATTATTGGTGCAACTTTTGTCTCCATTTTTGCATTATTAATGGGATTTTTTCTCGTTCCAAAAGCGAGTGAAGGATTTAAGAATTTTAGATACATGTATTTGATTGGAAATGGTCAAAACGAAATGCGAGACAATTCAGATGTGTACCGTCAGATTAATAAAGAAGAGTATATTTATGTAAGCAGTTTTAATTCCGTATCAAAAATTGCTTTCAATTTTTCTATGGAACGATTTGACAAAGATAAACTGAAATACAAAGTTTCTGCTAGTAGAATAAAATGGAATGCAAAAGATAGCAGTTATACTTTATTTGATTACAAAAAGCGAAAAGTTGGAATTTTAAACGATATTATTCAATCTTTACCAAAAAAAGATACAGTTTTTAAATTTGATTTAGAAGATTTAACACCTGTTGTTTACATCGCTGAAACCTTGTCTTATGGTGATTTAACTAAATTTATTGCAAAAGAACGACTAAGGGGTTCGACTAATATAAATGTTTATTTAGTAGTACTTTATAAAAAATACAGTATTCCAATTTCGGCATTTATATTAACCATTATTGCTGTTGCAGTTTCATCGATGAAGCGTCGTGGCGGAATGGGAATTAACTTAGCTGTTGGAATTTTATTGGCTTTTGCTTTTGTGTTTTTAGATAAAGTATTTGGAGTTCTAGCTGAGAAATCTACAGCTTCACCAATTTTAGCAGTTTGGTTTCCTAACATTGTTTTTGGAATTTTAGCTATTTATCTTCTCCGGAATGCTAAGCGATAATTCCAAAAGTTACCTTCACCTTCATTTGATAGTTTTCATTTGGGGATTTACTGCGGTTCTCGGCAGATTAATAACTCTTGATGCTTTGCCATTAGTTTGGTTCAGAATGTTGTTCGCAGTTTTTATTATACTTTTTTATATAAGATTCAAGAAAATACCAATCACAATTTCCAAAAAAGTAATTCTAAAATTTCTTGTTGCAGGACTTATTATAGCACTGCATTGGTTTACTTTTTTTAGGGCTATTAAGGTTTCCAATGTTTCTATAACTCTGGCATGTTTATCAACAGGAGCTTTTTTTACTTCATTAATAGAGCCGATTTTCTTTAGAAAAAAGATTGTTTGGTATGAGATTTTCTTCGGATTAATTGTTGTTTTCGGACTTTTAATCATCTTTAAAGTCGAAGGTAATTATATAGAAGGTATTATTCTTGCATTAACATCGGCTTTTTTATCAGCTTCCTTTGCAGTAATTAATAGCAAATTTGTGAAAGATTATGACCCAACTGTAATATCATTTTATGAACTTTCTGGTGGCGTACTTTTCTTTTCTGTTTTCTTGTTGTTTACAAATAGTTTCAATGCCGAATTCTTTAAATTAACAACTTCCGATTTTGTTTATTTACTCATTTTAAGTTCTATTTGTACAGCATACGCGTTTATAGCTTCTACAGCTGTAATGAAGTTTTTAAGTCCTTATACGGTAATGCTAACAATAAATCTTGAACCAATTTACGGAATCATTCTAGCCGTTTTAATTTTCAAAGATAAAGAGCAAATGAGTCCAGCTTTTTATGTTGGAGCACTAATAATTTTAATTACTGTAATTTTAAACGGAATTATAAAAAGCAGATTAAAAGCAACTTAGCTGTTTGTTTAAAACTTATCCAATAAAATTACTTTTACAGAAGATTTAAAATTTTATCTTTGTAGTCCGAATTTTAATTAATCGTATAAATCCTATGGAATATTTAGATTTTGAACTTCCTATAAAAGAATTGGAAGACCAGTTAGACAAATGTCAAATAATTGGTCAAGAATCAGATGTTGATGTTACCAATACTTGCAAGCAAATTGAAAAAAAATTAGACGAAACCAAACGTAAAATATATAAAAACTTAACTGCTTGGCAACGTGTGCAACTATCACGTCACCCAAACAGACCTTATACCATGGATCATATCAACGCTTTGTGCGGAGATACTTTCTTAGAACTTTTTGGAGACAGAGGTTTCAAAGATGACAAAGCAATGGTTGGTGGTTTAGGCAAAATTGACGGACAATCATTTATGGTTATTGGTCAACAAAAAGGCTACAATACTAAAACACGTCAGTATAGAAACTTTGGGATGGCAAATCCAGAAGGATATAGAAAAGCGTTGCGATTGATGAAAATGGCCGAAAAATTCGGAATTCCTGTAGTAACTTTTATTGATACACCAGGAGCTTATCCAGGATTGGAAGCAGAAGAACGCGGTCAAGGAGAAGCTATTGCTAGAAATATTCTTGAAATGTGTCGTTTGAAAGTGCCAATTATTTGTGTAATAGTTGGAGAAGGTGCATCTGGTGGCGCATTAGGAATAGGCGTTGGAGACAAAGTTTTAATGATGGAAAATACTTGGTACTCTGTAATTTCACCTGAATCTTGCTCTTCAATTCTATGGAAAAGTTGGGAATATAAAGAACAAGCAGCCGAAGCATTGAAATTGACTTCTGCCGATATGAAAAAACAAAAATTAGTTGACGATATTATACCAGAACCACTTGGTGGAGCTCATTATGATAGAGAAACTACTTTTAAAACGGTACAACAATATATTACCAAAGCCTATAATGAACTGAAAGATTTATCAACATCCGATTTAGTAATGCAAAGGATGGATAAATACAGCAAGATGGGCGAATATAAAGAGTAAAATCTTACAAAATAGTATAAAATCCGAAGCCCTTTAGTTTCGGATTTTTTTTTTTTGGTTATCAACAAAAAATAGTTAGTTATAAACATAATTTTGTAATAACTAAACTTCATTAAAATTAAAGAATACGTTACTTTCGCTACATGGAAAATCTCAGAAATATAAACCCAATAAAAGTAGATAAAACTACGATTATCAACCTCGAAAAAGGAAAACTTCCGCCACAAGCACTAGATCTTGAGGAAGCAGTTCTTGGTGCTATGATGATTGATAAAAAAGGAGTTGATGAGGTTATCGATATTCTTCAATCTGAAGCGTTTTATAAAGATGCGCATAAACATATTTTTGAAGCAATTTTTCAGTTATTCACAGATTCTCAGCCTATTGACTTATTAACAGTTTCATCGCAGTTAAAGAAGAATGCAAAGCTTGACTTGGCTGGTGGTGATTTTTACTTAATTCAACTTACGCAAAAGATATCTTCTTCTGCACATATTGAGTTTCATTCAAGAATTATTTTACAGAAATTCATCCAAAGAAGTTTGATAAGAATTTCATCAGAAATCATCGAAGAATCGTATGATGAAACTACCGATGTATTTGATTTGTTAGACAAAGCCGAATCTAAATTGTATGAAGTAACGCAAGGAAATATCAAACGAAGTTCAGAAACAGCACAAAGTTTAGTAATTCAAGCCAAAAAACGAATTGAAGAAATTGCTAATAAAGAAGGATTATCGGGTATAGCAACTGGTTTTGATAAATTAGATAAGTTAACTTCTGGTTGGCAACCGTCTGATTTAATTATTATTGCTGCTAGACCCGGAATGGGAAAAACTGCGTTTGTATTGTCTATGGCTCGAAATGTTGCTATAGATTATGGTCATCCTGTAGCATTATTTTCCCTTGAGATGTCTTCTGTTCAGTTGATTACTCGTTTAATTTCCTCCGAAACAGGTTTGTCTTCTGAGAAATTAAGAACAGGAAAATTAGAAAAACACGAATGGGAACAATTATCAGTTAAAGTAAAAGACTTAGAAAAAGCGCCATTATTTATTGATGATTCACCATCACTTTCTATTTTTGATTTACGTGCAAAAGCCAGACGTTTGGCATCGCAACACGGAATAAAATTGATAATTGTAGATTACCTTCAATTAATGACTGCTGGCGGAAATGGAAAAGGTGGTGGAAATCGTGAACAAGAAATATCAACAATTTCTAGAAATTTAAAAGCACTTGCCAAAGAACTTGAAGTTCCTGTTATTGCACTTTCTCAATTATCTCGTGCTGTTGAAACTCGTGGTTCTAGTAAACGGCCTTTGCTTTCTGACCTGCGTGAATCGGGAGCTATTGAGCAAGATGCCGATATTGTATCATTTATTTACCGTCCAGAATATTATAAAATTGAAGAATGGGATGATGATGATCAGTCGCCAACTGCTGGTCAAGCCGAATTTATAATCGCCAAACATAGAAATGGTTCATTAGAAAATATTAGATTGAAATTCATCGGAAACCTTGGTAAATTTGATAATCTTGAAGAATATGGTGGCGGTTTTGATGATTTACCGTCCAAAATGAATCATGATGATAATCCTTTTATGACAAAAAATCTTCCGTCGGCAAATGAAGCTTTCGGAAGTAGCTCCAATTCTAGTGATGACGATAGCGATGTTCCGTTTTAATTTAATCAAATTCAGCTCAATAAATATCTAAACGAAATGATTAAATAGAATAAAAACAATAAAATAAATAAACATATTCCAGTTTTTTGCAAAAAACTTAAATTGCTGAATAGTTTAGTTACTGATATTGTTTTATTTGAATTCATAGTCTATTTTTTAGATAGAAATAGTTAGATTATTAATATTTACGAAGTTTAGTTTTTTTTAGTTTCTTTTTAGAATAAAAACTTGCAGTATTTAACAAAAAATTATCTTTGATAGTAAATAGTATTTGTAGTATCTTCGGTATAAATATAATTTCTATTATGAAGGGCATAAAATCAGTTTGTTTACTATTTTTTTTGATATTTGTAACTCAAGTCCGTGCTAGTTTTATACTGTTGCCGATGGATGAAACTACCCAAAAAAATCATCTAAAAGCTTATGGAATAACTTATTGGTGTTTAGATAAAAAATACAAAGCCAGTTGGTTGTTGAACTATCGCGGAGGATCATTTTTGTTGCCAGACGTTTCTGAAATTAGAAAAGAATGTCAAATTCGAGGAGTAAGTTTTGAAATTTTATCAGATACAGAGGAAGCATCAATATTAGCAGAAATATCTTCTCCATCACAAAATATGGAAACAGTAATATTGGAAAAAGCTCCAAAAATTGCTGTTTATACCCCAAAAGGAAAACAACCTTGGGATGATGCTGTAACAATGGTTTTAACTTATGCTGAAATTCCGTTTACTCCAATTTATGATGAAGAAGTTTTAAGTGATCAATTGATTTTATATGATTGGCTGCATTTGCATCACGAAGATTTTACTGGTCAGTATGGGAAATTCTATGGAGCTTACAGAAATGCACCTTGGTATATCGATCAAAAGAAAGAGGCGGAAGCTTTGGCTACTAAATTAGGCTATTCTAAAGTTTCAGAAGAAAAATTAGATGTCGCTAAAAAGATTCGTGATTTTGTAATTGGCGGCGGATTTATGTTTGCAATGTGTTCAGCAACTGATAGTTTTGACATCTCGCTTTCTGCCGAAGGAGTTGATATTTGTGAGCCAATGTTTGATGGAGATGATAGTTCTCCTAATTATCAATCTAAAATTGATTATTCTAAAACTTTTGCTTTCAAAGATTTTATATTGGATAGAAAACCAGATCATTATGAGTTTTCTGATATTGATATGACCGAAAAAAGAGCTGCTATTCCATTTGAAAAAGATTATTTTACGTTAATGGAATTCTCTGCTAAATGGGATGTAATTCCGAGTATGTTGTGCCAAAATCATACCCAATTAGTAAAAGGTTTTATGGGACAAACCACTGCTTTTCAAAGAGATTTGATAAAATCAAATGTTTTGGTTCTTGGTGAAAACGAGTTGAATGGTGAAGCGAGATACATTCACGGACAAAAAGGAAAAGGGTTCTTTACATTTTACGGCGGTCACGATCCAGAAGATTATAGACATCAAGTAGGCGATCCTCCAACAGTTTTAGATTTGCATCCAAATTCACCTGGTTTTAGGTTGATTTTAAATAATGTTTTGTTTCCTGCAGCAAAGAAGAAAAAACAAAAAACTTAATTCTAAATTATGATTTTTTCATTTACAATAAGTTTAATTGGATTATTTCTTTTATTACTTAACTCCATCTTGTTTTTTAACTCCAGAAAAGGCGAGGATAAAGTTTATAAATGTATCATGATTTACTTGATGATACAGTTTGTAGTTGAATTTTGCTGCAATTTAATAGGAATTTTACATCCAAATGAAAATTTTTTTCTTTCCCATTATTACTTTATAATACAATTTATAATGTTAAGTATGTTTTTCAGACAAGTATTGAAAAATAAGGTTTTAAAAAAAATCGTTTCTTGCAATTTAGTATTGGTACTATTAGTTTTAGGTTTTCAATATTATAAAACTCCTTTACTATATTGGAAATTTAATTACTTTGAAATTGGTCTAACATCAATACTTTTAATTTTTTATGCAATCATTTACTTCTTTGAAAACATAAAAGGAACCTATAAATACCATTATTTTTGTTTAGGATTGACTTTTATCTAACAAGTAGTTGCCTAATTTTTTTGACTGGAAATACAGAATTAGTATTTATGAACGAGCCAGTATATCTAGATATTTGGATATTTAATTCTTTGTTTTTTATTCTATTTCAGATATTTATTTACAAAGAATGGAAATTATTAAAATCAAATACTGTAATTTTTTAATATAAAAAAATCCAAATCCCATAACGACATGTTAGGAATTTGGATTTTTAAGATTGTTTTATTATCTATTATTATCTATTATTATCTATTATTATCTATTACATAATTCAAAACTTTGGTCATTAAATGTACTCTATCTTTTCCTTGAACATTGTGTTTTGCCATTGGATAAGGAAAGAAATCTATTTGTTTTCCGGCTTCAATAAATTTTTTCACCAAAGCTAAATTGTGTTGCATTACCACTGTATCATCACTTGTACCATGAATTAAAAGTAATTTTCCTTTAAGGTTGTTTACATAATTTAAAGTACTTGCTTCGTCAAAACCTTTCTGATTTTCCTCTGGCGTATCCATATAACGTTCGCCATACATAATTTCATACCATTTCCAATCGGTAACTGGTCCGCCAGCAACACCAACTTTAAAAGTATCTGGTTTTCTTAGCATTAACGATGTTGTCATGAATCCACCAAAGCTCCATCCGTGAACTGCCAAACGATTTCCGTCAACATAAGGTAATGATTTTAAGTACTCTACACCTTTTAATTGATCGTCCATTTCGTTAACACCCAATCTTCCGTGAATGACACTTTCAAAGGCAAATCCTCTATTATCTGAACCGCGATTGTCAACTGTAAATACCAAATAACCTTGTTCTGCCATCCAATACATCCATAAATTGGCACCGTCCAAAAACGAATTTGTTACCAATTGTGCATGCGGACCACCATAAACATAAACCAAAACTGGATATTTTTTTGTTGCATCAAAATTACTTGGTTTAATTAATCTTGTAAATAAGTCGGTTGTTCCATCGGCAGATTTTATTGTTTTGATTTCTGCAGTTCCCATTTCATAACCTTCATATTTGTTTTTGCTTTCTAATAAAGTCGTTGCTCTTAAACTTTTATTGTACAACAATGATTTTGATGGTGTGCTATGATTAGAATATTCATCAAAAAACCAATTTCCATCAGTAGAAACTATAACATTGTGAACGCCCAAATCTTTAGTAATCAAGGTTTGTTTTCCTTTTAAATCAACTTTGTAAACCAACATATTGGTTCCGATTTCGCCAGTTGCTTTAAAATAAATTTCTGTTCCTGCTGGATTTGATCCAATAATTTCTTTAGCCGGAAATTTATTATTTGTTAATTGCTTAATCAATTTTCCTTCGATAGAATAGTAGTATAGGTTTTGGAAACCGTCTTTTTCGCTAAACCAAATAAAATTATTAGAATTGGCATTTGGAAAATAAGCATCGTGCTCTGGTTCAACCCAATTGGAGTTTTTTTCGTTCAAAATTGTTCTAACAAAAACACCAGTGTTTGCATCATAAACATTCAAACTCATATCGTTCTGACCGCGATTTAATTCGGCAATCAAAATATATTTTTCGTCTGATGACCAAGAAAGATTGGTTAAATAATCATTTACATTACCACTTTTTGGTGCAATAAAAACTGTTTTTCCTGAAGCTAAATTATAAATTCCAACTCTTGGCTTTTCAGATTTTTGACCAATCATTGGATATTTTAGATTTACCAATTTACCTGGAGTTTCTGTAATATCTAATAATGGATAATCGGCAACTTC
>CANCFZ010000087.1 GCA_947377425.1 Flavobacteriaceae bacterium | reverse complement strand
ATCCTAATGGGTATGAAAATCATTTTGGATTATTCAATTTGCAAAACCAAGCCAAATTTGCGCTTTGGGATAAAATAGATAAAGGTGTTTTTAAAGGTTTGACTCGAAAAGGAAAACCAATTACAAAAACCTATGAGGGCAATGAAAAGGCTTTATGGCAAGATGTTAAAGTTCCAAGATTAATTAATAAACAAAATTAGTAATGGGTAAAATACATCTTAAAATAAACTTTTTTAAACTTTTGATAATTACTATGGCATTGTCATTAAATAGTTGTTTGAGCACTAAAGAAATGAAAGTACAAGTTTATGAAACTTCGGCTAATGGAAATTCTTTAAAAAAAATCACAACCTTTTCAGATTCCAAAAATCCAATAACAATAACGTTAAATCCAGAAGAAAAATTCCAAAAAATCACTGGTTTTGGTGGCGCTTTCACAGAATCATCGGCATATTTGGTTAATAAATTAAGTGAAGCAAATCGTAAAAAAATAATGAACGCTTATTTTGGTACCAATGGAGCCAATTATTCATTGACTAGAACACATATTAATTCCTGCGATTTTTCTTTAAAACATTATGCTTATGCGATGGTGGATGGCGATAAAAATTTAGAGCATTTTTCTATCGAAGAAGATAAAAACAACAACTTAATTCCAATGATTTTGCAAGCTAAAGCAATTTCTAAAGAAGGATTTAAAATCATAGCATCACCTTGGACTTCACCACCATGGATGAAAGACAATAAAAATTGGGTTGGTGGAAAATTATTACCCGAATATTATGATACTTGGGCATTATATTTTTCAAAATACATTGATGCTTATAAAAAAGAAGGCATTGATATTTGGGGAGTTACTGTAGAAAATGAGCCTCATGGAAACGGGAATAATTGGGAAAGCATGCTTTTTTCACCTCAAGAAATGACCAGTTTTGTTCAAAATCATTTAGGTCCAATATTAGAAAAAGACGGTAAATCTAATATCAAAATTCTAGGTTACGATCAAAATAGAGCGGGCATAAAAGAATGGGTGGATGAAATGTACAAAGACGAAGCTTCATCCAAATATTATTCAGGAACCGCTGTTCATTGGTATGAAAGTACTTATGAGGTGTTTCCGGAAGATTTGCAATATGCGCACAAAAAAGCACCCAATAAATATCTAATTCAAACGGAAGCTTGTGTAGATTCTGAAGTGCCACATTGGCAAGATGATGCTTGGTATTGGAAAAAAGAAGCCACCGATTGGGGTTGGGATTGGGCGTCAGAAAAAGATAAATATTTACACCCAAAATACGCGCCAGTAAACCGTTATGCAGTTGATATTATTGGCTGTCTTAACAATTGGGTTGATGGTTGGGTTGACTGGAATATGGTTTTAGATACAAAAGGCGGCCCGAATTGGTTTAAAAATTGGTGTGTAGCTCCAGTAATTGTTAATCCAGAAACCGACGAAGTTTATTTCACGCCTCTGTATTATGTGATGTCTCACTTTAGCAAATTTATGCGTCCAGGTGCCATAAAAATTGGCTGTACAATTGACAATAAAGAATTGGTTGCAACGGCTGTAAAAAATCCTGACAATTCAATTGCACTTGTAGTTTTTAATCCAACGGATAAAATTCAAAATTTAGAAATAAAATTAACAAACCAAACTAAACATATTTCCATTAATGCAAAAGCTTTGCAAACAGTGGTTATTAAATAGAAACACTTTTAATTATGTCAAAAAATTCAATTTCAACAGAAAAGATTCCAATGGGTCAAAAAATCGCATTTGGATTGGGAATGTTAGCCAATCAAATGTTTCCTGCTGCTTTAGGGATTTTTATGGTAGTTCTTGTTGAAGATTTAAAATTTCCAGCTTGGATGTGGGGAATGTTATTTTTCTTGCCTAGAATATTTGATGCGTTTATTGATCCAATTATGGGTTTTATTACAGATAATACTCGTTCTGCTTGGGGAAGAAGAAGACAATATGTATTTATCGGAGCCATAATTATGGGAATTTCTTTCGTTGTAATGTGGCAATTGCATAGAGAAAATGGAATAGATTATAATTTTTGGTATTTTCTATTGTGGTCGTTTATTTTTTATATTGGACTTTCGGTTTTTAGTGTTCCTTATGTAGCTATGGGATATGAAATGAGCGATGATTTTCATGAGCGTACTAGTATAATGGCAATATCACAATGGATTGGTCAATGGGCTTGGGTAATTGCACCTTGGTTTTGGGTAGTTATGTATGATCCAAAATGGTTTCCAAATGCAGATACTGCAACTAGAACTTTAGCCGTTTGGGTAGGAATTTCGTGTATGATTTTAGCAATGATACCAGCTATTTTCATCAAAAGTAAATCAACTAAAAATGAAGAAAGTTTTTCACCATTAACACTTAATTCTATTGGTGGTAGTTTGAAAGAAATTTTCGAAAGTTTCAAAGAAGCGTTTATTAACAAGCCTTTTAGAAAACTTTGTATTGCTACTTTTTTGATTTTCAATGCTTTTAATACTGTAGCTAGTTTTACTTTTTTTATAGTAGTTTATTATCTTTTTAACGGAAGTACAGCCAAAGCAGGAATTTGGCCTACACTTTTTGGCTGTTTAGGAGCTTTAGCAACTACTTTTATTGTCATTCCAATAGTATCTGTTATTTCAAAAAGAATGGGCAAAAGAGATGCCTTTTTAGTGTGTCAAGGAATATCTGTTTTTGGATATATTTTGCTTTGGTTTCTTTTCGTTCCAGGGAAACCTTATATGTTCATATTTGCTTTGCCATTCTTTTCTTTTGGTATAGGAAGTTTATTTACTTTGATGATGTCCATGACAGCCGATGTTTGTGATATGGATGAACTAACTTCAGGAAAAAGAAGAGAAGGAATCTTTGGTGCTATATATTGGTGGATGGTAAAATTTGGTTTTGCCATTGCAGGATTATTAACAGGAGTTATTATGTCAACTGTAGGTTTTGATCCAAGTTCGCCAGTTCAAACCGATGGAGCAATTACAGGATTAAGACTCGTCTTCTCTGGAATCCCAATTCTAGGAACTTTAATAGCCATGTGGGTTATGAGAAATTACGATTTAACAGAAGATAAAGCTAGAGAAATTAAAGAAGAATTAATTTCTAAAAGAGGAACATTATAATTATTTGAAGCTTTTGACTAATCTTGGAAGGGTTCTCCAGAACCTTTAGAACCAGAAAAACACAGGGAATTTATAAAATTGATAGAACTCCAAAATTGGTAATGCAGAACAAAAATAGCTTACAAAATAATTAAAAAATACTCTACATGTTTTTAACAGTTGTTATAAGCAAATAATACACATTAGCCATGAAAAAAATAATTTCAAATAAAATTCTTTTAATATTACTTTTTATAACTCAATTCTGTTTTTCTCAAGTTGATATTGTTTATAGTGATTTAGTTTGGTCGGACGAGTTTAATACCAACGGAGCGGTTAATTCTAGTAATTGGTTTCATCAAACACAATTACCTGCTGGCGGAAGCTGGTTTAACAATGAAGTGCAGCATTATACAGATCAACTTTCTAACTCATTTGTGGATGGTGGATTATTGAATATTGTTGCGAAAAAAGAACCATATACAGATCAAGGTATAACAAAACAATATACTTCAGCAAGATTAAATTCTAAATTTGCATTTAAATACGGACGAATTGATGTAAGGGCAAAGTTACCTATAGATTCAGGAACTTGGCCAGCAATATGGATGTTGGGTAAAAATGTTAATGAACCAGGAGGATATTTCGCTTCAACTTATGGAACCACTGATTGGCCAGCATGCGGAGAAACTGATATTATGGAACATGGAATTTTCCCATCACAATCTATTAACTACATTCAAAGTACTTTACACACACCTTCATCTTACGGTAATTCAGTAAATAATGGTGGAGTCGATGCGTTAGATTTGGCAAATAACTACCATATTTATTCACTTAATTGGTCACCATTTGAAATGTCTTTTTTACTTGATGGAGTTGTATTTTATACCTATAATCCAGCTGTTAAAAATGCCACTACTTGGCCTTTTGATAAAGAGCAATATATTTTATTAGACATCGCAATGGGAGGATTTGCTGGAACAATAAATTCTAATTACACACAAAGCTCCATGTTAATTGATTATGTTCGTGTTTATCAAAATACTCTTGTTGATACTCAAGCTCCAACAAATTTTACTGCTAGTATTGGAACCGTTACAAACAATTCGGTTGAGTTATTGCTAAATGCTAACGATAATTCAGGTGTTGTTGCTTATAATATTACCTATGGTTCAACAACAATTTCTGTTGCAGGTACATCAGGAGTTCAAAAATCTGTCGTAATTAATGGATTGTCTCCAAGTACATATTATATGTTTTCTGTTTCTGCAAGTGATTTGGCTGGTAATAATTTTGTGAATAATCCAATTATTCTAAATGCTACTACTCCAGCAATTTCAACAGTAAATACAGAGTGTGCCGGAACTTCAACTGTTGCTATACAAGGTTTATTTTCAACCGGTTATCGATATGGTTTTCAAACGACAGGTACAAATGTTAAAATAACGTTTGAATTGTTAGATACAGATAGAGTGGGGGTTGTAGCCTATTTATGGAAACAAAGTCCTTTTTCAGAAGTACAAATGACTAATGTTTCTGGAAATATTTTTACCAAAACTATAACAGGACAAACAATTGGTTCAACAATTAATTATGCCGTCAAATTTGCTTATGCTGGTGGATTGTCAGTCACCAAATATTTTTCTTATGTAGTAGGTAATACTTGTGCACTGAGTGTTGATTCAACTTCTGATTTAATTCAATTTTACTTTTCAAATCCTGTAAATGATTTTGTTACGATAAATTCAATTTCAACTATTGATAAAGTTGAAATTTATAATCTTTTAGGAAATATGGTATTGAAAACTACTACTAACACCAACAAGATTGATATTTCCAATTTATCTAAAGGAACTTATTTAATAACTGCATTTTCAGGAATAGAAAAAAACACTAAAAAAATTATAATCAATTAAAATCACACTTTATATTTCTTAATATAATGTATATAAATCACTGAACTATTAAATAATTTTGATTTCAAAAGTTATTGATTTTTATTTTATTGCATCAAAACTGTTAAATTTTCAAATTTTATTTGTTTATTAAGAAAACATTATGTTATATTTGGCTATAATTTAATCAAAATTTAACAGTCGCCTATACAATAAAACTACTTTTTAGAGAAAATCTCGATTTTTTTAACCCAAAACTAAAAGGTAATTTTATGGCTACTACTCAAATCCCAGATGCTTTATTGGTAAAGAATTATATAGCCGGCGAAGAAAACGCTTTGGTTGTATTAATTAACAGACATCAGTCTAAAATTTATGGATTTATCTATTCTAAAATAGATGATCGTGATTTGGCGGATGATATTTTTCAAGATACTTTTTTGAAAGTAATTAAGACTTTAAAATCTAATTCTTATAATGAAGAAGGTAAATTTTTACCTTGGGTTATGCGAATTTCTCATAATCTAATTATGGATTATTACAGAAAAAATCAAAAAATGCCCATGCTTCGAGAAACCGAAGAGTTTTCTATATTTTCTGTTTTACATGAAACTTCACCAAATGCAGAAGGAAGAATTATTACAGATTTGATTGAAAAAGATTTGCAAAAAATAATAAAAGAGCTTCCAGAAGATCAGCTAGAAGTACTTACAATGCGAATCTATCAAGATTATAGTTATAACGAAATTGCTGAATTAACTGGAGTTAGTATTAATACTGCATTGGGAAGAATGCGATATGCAATTGCTAACTTGAGAAAAGTAATTGAAAAAAATAAAATAATTTTAACTAATTAAAACAATAAACATCTTGCTATTGCGTTATAGTTGTATAATTTAAAATATACTATGGCAAAAATTTACTCTAAAAAAGCACTAGCAAACACTAAAATGTTACCAAAAAAAGAAACAATTAGTTTTATTCTTAACTATTCAAAAGCATTGAATATGGTTAAAATTGGCACTATGAATTTCGAAATTATTGCTAATTAATTTCTCGGTAAATTATAAGTGTTGAAAAAGTCTTTTAAGACTTAATTGATTTAATAAAGGAGTAGAATCTGTTTTCTGCTCCTTTATTATGTGTTAAATGTAATTATAAGTAGTATTTCTACATTAATCAACTACTTTGAAAAGTATTAATTTTTCAGCACTAATCTAATGTCTCATATCTTTGCGCTGATGTTACTCTTCTATAAAAAAAAACTCCGCAAAGCCGAGATATTTGCCTTTACTTTGAATAAAATTAATCATTTTTATCGAATTCAAAGTAAACGCAACTTGCGCCAGTAATTTTTTTCTAACACAACCATAGATTTGGAAGATTTAGATTATAAAGATGAAAATCGTTTAACTTCTTCATTTGGTTTTATAGGAGATTATTATGTGCTAAAAGAAATTATTGAAATCAGTAAAATTGATAGAAATTGTGTTGTAGTTGCAAAAGTTGTTTTCAATGGTGAAAAGGTTATGAGTTAAAAATGAGAATTATAAGTTAATTTAATAGTAGATTTATTTAAATTTGTATTTTATAAGAATGAATTTATGACTGGAATTTGCAATATATAAATCACCGGATAACAGGATTAGTTCATCAAAAGAAAATTCCTAATTATAAAGTTGGTAAAAAGTTATATTTTGAAAAATCAGAAATCGATAATTGGATTAAGAAAGGTAAAAATAAAACTAGAAAAGAAATTGAATTAGTTGCTAATAAATATTTGGATAAGCATCCATTATAAAATTATCAACATATTTTCTGTCAACCTAATTGTTAACTAAAAAATAAACCCTTGCAAATCAAATGTTTACAAGGGAAAAAGTGGAGTCGCCGAGAATCGAACTCGGGTCCAAACAAGCAATCAAAGAGCTTTCTACACGCTTATTTCCTGATTGAATTTTCGTTATTGTGCTAGGCCAGAAACAGCCACACAATACTTATCTTCTTAAATTTTTGTAACAGCCCCGAAGCTTTACTGTTCTTAGGTTTATATTTACGATTCACCTTTATCGACCGCCACAAACCAAAGCTATCGAGGTGAATCCTGCTTTCCTACCTAGTAGGAGCGTGGCCAATCTTACTATAATTCAGATTATGCAGCAAGAGCGTAGTTTCCTTCGCCGTTTATGTTTTTGTATCTTCGGATTTACGAGCTAAAAATACAAAGCTCGACGTGCTTACCGTCCAATTCCACTTGCTGTCAAAACCAGTCGACCCCAATTAGAATTCATCAATTAATTATTAAAAATTGTGTACGCAAATATACTAACAAAAATAGATGTTATACAACTTGTTTTTTTTAAGTAATAAATAAAATTGTTTCTCCCGAAAGTATTTGAACTATACCTACAAAATTAGTTAGTTTATAATTTTAAGAATATAAAAAAAAACGTAATATGATTTTTATCATATAGTCAACAATTAATATTTACAAACTTTGCTTAACAATTTATTAACTAAATTTTTTAATTATGAAAACACGTACCTCTGTATCATTTTTCACATTCATGGGATTAGCTTCATTTTTGTTTCAAAGCTGTACACATGATGTTTATATTGATCCTCAAGCTACAGACAAGGCTTCTTATGAAAATGCTGATGCAGTAAATGGATCTAAATTATTCAATAACTTCGAGCATGTAGATGCTGGATGGCCAGCAGATGCAATTGGATGGCCAGATGTTAACTTTGCCAATGATCCTACTATTAGTATAGCAGGTATTGCAAATCCTCCAACAGGAGTAACTGGTCAAAAAAACAGAAGTTTCTACACTTGTTCAGGATGTCACGCTTATGACGGTTTGGGTCGTGAAGGTGGATATATTACCAAAACACTTTATACAGCTAGTTCAGGAGCAGCAACAGCAGGTGTTCCAACAGTAGCAGTGTCAAAATTAAAAGATTGCAAAGATTGGGATATTACTACATTATTCAACGCAATTAAAAATGTTGGTGGTAGAGGAATTGATCCAGCTTTAACGGTTAACGGTTTTTCTACTCCGGCAGGAAATGCTCACCCAGATTATAGCAAAATACTTAGTGATGATAAAATTTGGGACTTAGTTAAATGGCTTAAAGAAGGAGCAGTTTATAATGAAGCTAACGACCTTTATACTATGACTACAACTGGAGCTTACAATGCGACTATTACACCAATGACTACACCACCAACAGTTGTTTATTCTAATTGGGGAGGAACAGATGGCGATGCCGTGGCAGGTGATGCTTTTTATGTTGCAAAATGTATGGTCTGTCATGGTAATGGAGGTAGAGGTACATCTCTAGCTTCTGGACCATCAGGAATTACAGTAAATAATACTAAAAATGTACAAATTGGAGATTTTGTTAGAACAAGAACTCCAGAGGCAATACACAAAATAATTTCTGGTCAATTTGGTTCATCTCCTTGGATGTGTAATACACCAATTACCAGAGATGAAATGAAAAATTTGCTTAAAGCATTAGGTAATACAACAAAATATCCATCTGGAGCTATTACACCTAACAAAATTGCAGACTAAAGATTATCAAAATCAATAATTAAATTTTAAGTAAAATGAAAAAAATATTTAACCTCATATTGGTAGCTTCAACAGGATTATTGTTAACATCTTGTTATTATGATGAGCTTCCAGCAGAACCAGTACCTGCAAATGTTTCTTATGCTAAAGATGTTCAGGGCATATTTAATAAAAACTGTATAGGGTGTCATAAAGGAGCTATTAATACAAATCCAAATTTATTGACAGGAAGTTCTTTTGTGTCACTTACTACATTAAATACAGAAGGAGAAGTTTATGTAACTCCTGGTGATGCTTCTGCAAGTATATTATTTCAAGCGATGTCTGGAAAAGGAGCACCTCAAATGCCACCAAACGGCGCATTAAGCTCTTCAAAACTTGCAATTGTAGAGAAATGGATTAACGATGGTGCATCTAATAACTAACTTAAATTATACTAATCATGAGATTTTTAAAATCAATATATACAGTCCTACTAGTTTTACCTTTTGCATTAGTTGCACAAGAAAAAACAGATTCAGTTGTAGCTCCAATCAAAACTAAACTTGAGCGTGCAGCATTTGAAAGTACTTCTTTAATAGAATCACAAACAAATGTTCTTAATACTAAAGGAACATTACAAATGACAATG
>CANCFZ010000086.1 GCA_947377425.1 Flavobacteriaceae bacterium | reverse complement strand
ATGGCTACAGAAGCTAGAGATAAAGCTAAAGGAAATACCGATGCAATTGAATTGTTTTGGGTTTATTTCCCATCTATTCGAGATATTTTGCATGAAGCCAAAGCTTTTAATGATAAGAACTCCGCAATGCCAATCACTTTTGATCATCTTTTAAATTCGCGCCGTTTTAATGGTGTGATTTATAAAGAAGAAAATGTTTACGGCGATAGAGAAGTTCAAGATTATATGAAAGACAACGCTCAAATGCAATTGTTAGAATCGGAACGTATCAAAGAAAAAATTCGTAATTTCGAGCAAGATATGTGGAACTACTAATTTAAGTTTTCAAACAATATTAAAAAACTCTTACCTTTGGTAGGAGTTTTTTTATTTTATAACTCCTAATTTATTCTCAAAATGTTAGATTATATCATTGTTGGTTCGGGTCTTGCTGGTATTGCCTTTTCTGAAATGGCACTAAAAAATAATAAAACTATTTTTGTTTTTAACAATCAATCTCAAAATTCTTCTAAAATTGCTGGAGGTTTATACAATCCAGTAATATTGAAGCGATTCAGTGAAGTTTGGAAAGCCAATGAACAATTAGACTTATTGTATCCTTTTTATAAAAATCTTGAAAGTAAATTAAGCGTTACATTAGATTATAAATTAGCGCTTTTAAGAAAATTCTATTCTGTTGAAGAACAAAATAATTGGTTTACCGCATCTGATAAACCTAATTTATCCAAGTTCCTTTCTACTCATTTAATAACAAAAAAATTTGACTCTATTCCATCACCATTTAATTTTGGAGAAGTTTTGTTTTCGGGATATGTTGATACAGCACTTTTAGTAGCATCATACAAAGCATTTTTAATGCAACAAAACGCATATTTAGAAGAAACCTTTGATTACTCGGAATTAAAAATAAATTCGGAATACATTCAATATAAGGATATAAAAGCCAAACACATTGTCTTTGCAGAAGGATTTGGAATGCTTTCTAATCCATTTTTTAACCAATTACCATTAGATGGAACTAAAGGTGAATTATTACTTATAAAAGCCCCAAATTTGAATTTAGATGTAATTATGAAATCGTCTGTATTTGTGTTGCCAATTGGGAATGATTTATACAAAGTAGGAGCCACTTACAATTGGGAAGACAAAACCAACATTCCAACCGAAGCAGCCAAAAAAGAATTGACTGACAATTTGAAAGAGTTAATCAATTGTGATTTCGAGATAATCGAGCATTATGCTGGAGTTCGTCCAACGGTTAAAGACAGGAGGCCATTAGTGGGAACGCATCCAATTCACAACAATATTCATGTATTAAACGGTCTTGGTACAAGAGGCGTAATGCTTGCGCCAGCAATGGCTTTGGACTTATTCAATCTTATAGAAAATAAAATCCCTTTAGATAAGAATATCGATATTAGTAGAATTAAGAATTTTGTTTCCAGTTCTTATCATAATGAATGAACATACTAATATAAATGTTCCTCGCTAATCTTGCGGTAATGGGCATTAATAATAAAATCCCTGAAACAATTCCTATAAAAGTTGTTAGAACACCTAAACCGAGAATTACATTTAGAATTACAAATAATGCAACACCAAAACCAACGGTTAATCCGTAACTAACATACATTGCACCATAAAAAAATGATGGTTCAATCATATATTGTGTGTGACAATGGCTACAACTTTCGTTCATTTTGTATAAAGAACTCAATTTATATGGATTTTTCTCCAAATACATACTTTCTTCATGACATTTAGGACAACTTCCTGTTAAAATACTATTTAATGTGCTTCCTTTTTTTAACATTTGCAAAAATTTTCTACAAAGGTACTCTTTAAGGAAGTTTTTAATGTAACAATTGTAACAAATTATATGCTAAATATTCATAATTTATCGGTTTCTTTTGGTGGTTCTTATCTTTTTGAAGAAGTAACTTTTCGACTAGGTTCAGGTGATAGAGTTGGACTTGTAGGTAAAAATGGAGCTGGAAAATCAACCATGTTGAAAATTCTTGCTGGTGATTTTAAACCAGATTCAGGACAAATTGCTACTGAAAAAGAAGTCCGAATGGGTTTTCTTCGTCAAGATATCGATTTTGAACAAGGAAGAACGGTTCTTGAAGAAGCTTATGAAGCATTTACCGAAATTAAAATTGTAGAGAAAAAACTTGAAGAAGTCAATCATCTTTTGGTTACTCGAACCGATTATGAAAGCGAAGAATACGGACAAATAATTGAAGATTTATCCGATTATACACATCGATTTGAATTACTTGGCGGTTACAATTATGTTGGTGATACCGAAAAAATCCTATTAGGATTGGGTTTCAAAAGAGAAGTTTTCAACGATCAAACGGATACTTTTTCTGGTGGATGGCGAATGCGTATCGAGTTGGCAAAATTGCTTTTACAATCCAATGATATTTTACTTTTGGATGAGCCAACGAATCACTTGGATATTGAAAGTATCATTTGGTTGGAAGGGTTTTTAAGAAACTTTCCTGGAGTTGTTGTAATTGTTTCGCACGATAAAATGTTTTTAGATAATGTGACCAATCGAACTATCGAAATTTCACTAGGAAAAGCTTATGATTTCAATAAACCGTATTCGGAATATCTAGAATTGCGTCATGAAATTCGTGAAAAACAATTGGCAACACAAAAAAATCAAGCCAAAAAAATTGAAGAAACCGAAAAATTAATCGAAAAATTTAGAGCCAAAGCATCTAAAGCATCGATGGCACAATCGCTAATCAAGAAATTGGATAAAGTAGAACGGATTGAAGTTGATGAAGACGATAATTCGGTTATGAATATCTCGTTTCCAGTATCAAAAGTTCCTGGCAAAGTTGTAATTGAAGCCGAAGATGTAACCAAAGCTTATGGTGAAAAAGTTATTTTAAAAGACATTTCATTATTGGTTGAAAGAGGAAGTAAAATTGCATTCGTTGGTCAAAACGGACAAGGAAAATCAACTTTTATAAAAGCCATAGTTAATGAATTTGAATATCAAGGTGAAATTAAATTAGGTCATAATGTTCAAGTAGGTTATTTTGCTCAAAATCAAGCTGAATATTTGGATGGAGAAATTACGCTATTGCAAACAATGGAAAATGCCGCAACAGATACCAATCGTTCTAAAGTAAGAGATATGTTAGGTTCCTTCCTTTTTCGTGGTGATGATGTTGATAAAAAAGTGAAAGTGCTTTCTGGTGGCGAACGAAATCGTTTGGCATTGTGTAAATTGTTGTTGCAACCCATCAATGTTTTGGTAATGGATGAGCCAACCAATCACTTGGATATTAAATCTAAAAATGTGTTGAAAGCTGCATTACAAAAATATGATGGAACGTTACTTTTGGTTTCCCACGATAGGGATTTTCTTCAAGGAATGTCGAATATCGTATATGAATTTAAAGACCAAAAAATTAAAGAGTATTTGGGCGATATCAATTATTTTCTAGAACAACGCAATTTAGAAAACATGCGAGAAGTTGAGAAAAAAGATATTGAGAAAAAAGAAGCTCCCAAAGAAACTAATAAGGTTTCGTATGAAGATCAAAAGAAAGGAAAATCACTTCAAAATCGTTTAAGCAAAATAGAAAGTCAAATTAAGCAGTTGGAAATTAACATTCAACAGGACGATAAAGCACTGGCATCTAATTATGATAAACATATAGAAGATGCTTCATTTTTTATGGCTTACAATAAGAAAAAAGCCGAATTAGATAAACTTCTCGAAGATTGGGAAGTGGTTCAAGGCGAAATAGATGCTATGAACTAAATTATTTAAACGGATGTCGCAGTTGCCATTCAATATTGGGCTCTAGTTTTTTGAAAAAATGCTCTAGGTATTTATTGATTATTTTATTGTTATGATAAATAAACCCCGACATTTTAACCGGAATTGCACCAATGGAACTTTTGATTTCGAGTGCAGTTCGTCCAAATATTATTTTCTTAAACCCATTTTCAATTCCAAATTCGGTCATGTTGTAAAGCATGTTTAGATAAAGCATATTCTCTTTTTGAACCTGTGAATCATATCCTAAAAAGTAAGTTTCTAGAACGGTTCCATTAAGAAGAATAGTGTGGAATCCAACTAATTTTTCATCTAAAAAATAGCCAAAAAGCAAGAAATGATTTTTGCATTGGCTTTTCATTGTCGAGAAATGGTTTTTAGATAAAAAGAAGGTGTTGAAAGGTGCATTTTGAGCTACATAATGATACAATTCATAAATAGTTTCTTCGTGCTGAATAATTTCTTCTAATGCTAATTCTTTTACAATTATTCCGTCAAATTTCTTATGTGCGCGTTTGTATTGATCGCGATATTTCTTTGAAAATGCTTCAACATAATCAGTTTTAGAGTTCCAATTTTCATTGATGTACAAAACCATATTGGGTTGCGAATTGAATTCATACATTTTAGAAAACTCGTATTTTTTCAATTCAACCGAACAATTTTCATAAAAATCTTTGAAGGAAACTAAATGAATTTTGATGTTTTTGTTCTTGAAATAACGTGTTATTTCATGGGCGCTTTCCATTAAAATATCACTTATGTGTTCAAAATCAATTTCTTTAGAAAAAGAATATCCATTTTGACCAGTAATCATATTATTTCCTAGGAATAAAGTATGTGACCCAAAATTTCTAAAAATAATATTTCTAATAAATGTTTTAAAGCATTTATCGCGTTCACCAAAAGACTCTAATTTATTCAAATCGAGATATTGAGCTAGAGAAACACCAATTAGTTTATCGTTTTCAAATATGGCAATATAAAAACACTGCATGTTTGAAGGTGCCGATTTTTCTAAAACATCTAAATAATGACTTTGAAGAAAAACATTATTAACAGCAACTGCATCCCAATTATTGGGAAGTTCCTTGGTGTGATTGTATATTTTAAAGGATAATTCTTTCATAAAAAAATCGCTCCACAAAAGTAGAGCGATTGCATTATAATTAAATGTTAAAATTACATCAATTGACAGATAATTCCTCCCATTAACATACATGTAATTACCCAATATCCACCTGCAATAAGGGTGTATTTCCAACTTCTTCTTTCAAAAAGTGCTCCAACTCCAATAACTGGTAGACAGAAAAACAACCCAGTCATGAAACCATGTAGAGCTCCATGTTTAAAAGTTCTGTAGGTTGTACCATAAGCATCCATGTAATTTTTTAAAACTGATGGGTCAACTCCGGTTATTCCTACTGTTGCAGAGTTTGCACCAGTTTGATGAATTACCAAAAATTGTAACACAAAAGAAATAAAAAACGCATAAATAAAAGCCATAGTTAAGGTTAAAATCATGTTTCCACCTTTGATTTTTTCCTCTGTAATTCCAGATTCTCTCATCCAGATTGTTCCAAAAACTTTTGGATTGTACCAAATAAACCCAACTACAAGCGATGAAAATGCCGATAGTAATAATGTTAAAATTGTGTGCATAGTTTTAATATTTTAATGATTAGTTTAACAAATATATAAATTATTTTAAATTAAAATTATTTTAATTTTGTAAGAATAAATATATAAATAATCACAATTTTACACAAATAAATGTACTTCGTCGATTTTATTTGTATATAAACGTTATTAGGTGTTATTTTTACCTCACCAAATCTTACAATCATGAAAACAATAGTTACATTTTTACTTACAGTTTTAATAACTGCAACATCATTCGCTGAAATTTCTTCATCAGAAAAAAACGCACTTATTCAATTGAATAAATCTACCAACGGAGATAGTTGGTCACACAAATGGGATTTGAAAACACCACTTGCTACTTGGTATGGAGTTAAGATATTTAATGACAAAGTAGTTTCAATTGACTTATCAGATAATAATTTATCAGGAACTATTCCTTCTGAAATTGGAGATTTAAAATCTTTAAGAGTTTTGAACTTATTCAAAAATCAAATTTCAGGTTCAATTCCTCAATCAATTGGTGATTTGAAATCGCTTCAAACATTGAATCTTTCTTTTAATAAATTGACTGGATCAATTCCAATTGAAATTGCTAATGCTACTTCTTTAAAAGAACTTGAGTTGTTTATGAATACTATTACAGGAGATTTGCCTAGTAATATTGGTCAATTGGCTAATTTGCAAGTTTTGTCTTTATATAATAATGATATCACAGGACAAATTCCAAGTTCATTATATGATTTAAAAACTTTAAAAACTTTAGAATTAAATAGTAATAAATTGTCTGGAAATCTTAGTGCTTCAATTACAAATTTAGGTGCACTTGAGAGTTTGAGTTTATTTGATAATAATTTAAAAGGACAAGTTCCATTGGATATTGAAAAAATGAAAAATCTTGTTGCAATGAATATTTCATACAATAATTTTAATGGATTTGTTACCAAAAAGTTAGCTCAAAAAGATGTTCTTAGTATGACAATGATTAATGAAAAAGGAGTTGCAGTTACGCTAAATGTACATCAAGATAAAGACAAAGCATTTGCTGCCGATGACGAATAGTTTTTTGATTTTTGATTAATATATGATTAACCTTAGTGAAGATTCACTAAGGTTTTTTTTATTCTAAGCCTAAAATATTTATATTTGAAACAATAATGTGTAATTTAATACACATACAAAAGCTATTGTCTTATGAGTTTAGGTAAAAACATTCTTTTAGTTGATGACCATCTGGTTGTAAGAAAAGGAGTTGAGTTGATTTTAAGAGAAGATTTTTCTGATGCAAATATATATAGTACAGAAGATTATGAGGAAGCTATAGAAGTAATTAAAGTTGCGAAAATTGATTTAATTTTATTAGATATAAACATTAATGGCATTGAAAATATCAAAATCATGAACAGAATTAAAGCACTTCAGAAAGATGTGAAAATTCTTGTTTTTTCATCACATGAAGAAAAACAGTACGGATTGAGGTATATGCAAGCAGGAGCAGATGGTTATTTGAATAAATTTTGTTCAGAAAGTATTATTATTAGTGCCGTTAAAGAAATTTTTAACAAAGGAATATATTGTAGTACTGAACTCAAAGAAAAACTATCTTCTAAATCTAGAAACAAGAGTGCTTCAACTTCAATTCATGGTTTGTCTAATCGTGAATTTGAAATTGCCCAACTTTTAATTAATGGGTATGGGAATTTAGAAATTTCAAATAAATTAGAAATTCAAACATCAACCGTAAGTACCTATAAAAATAGAATTTTCGAAAAACTAAGCATAAATAATATCGTTGCACTTGCTGATTTGTTCAAAGAAAATAATTTATAAAACAAAGAAAAATGAAATCTAATTTGAATATTTTATTGGTAGATGATCATTTGGTTGTTAGAAAAGGAATTGAGTTAGTTATTAATGATCGATTCCCTAATGCTGTTGTTTACAATGCAGAAAACTATGTGGAAGCAATTGAAATGCTTAAAATTGTAGATATAAACTTAGTTGTTTTAGATATTATTATCAACGGTATTGAAAACATTAAAATAATGAAGGAGATTCGAAACGTTCAAAAGAATACAAAAATATTAATTTTTTCATGTCTCGAAGAAGAAAATTATGGCTTAAGATATCTAAAGAATGGTGCCGATGGATATTTGAATAAATATTGCTCGGAAGATAAAATTACAGAAGCTTTTAATAATATTTTGATTGATGGATATTATTACAGTGATGATATTAAGTCTAAGATTAACTTAAAGACTCATAAAAAAAACTTACTAAATCCTATTGACTCACTTTCTAATCGTGAATTCGAGATTGCTAAAATGTTGATTGACGGATGTGGTAATCTTGAAATTTCAAATAAGCTTAATATTCAAATGTCAACCGTAAGCACCTATAAAAATAGAGTATTTGAAAAACTTGACATTAATAATATCGTTTCACTTTCAACTCTTTTTAGAGAAAGCGTTAATTAGAATGAACGTTATTGTTAATTTCATGAGATATTATGGTGTCACAATTAGCAAATGAATATGCTTTGAACCAACAAATGAATACAATTTTACAGCCAATTGAAAAAACTAATATTCATATTGACCGCTTTGACACTTGTCCAATCTATTGCTAAGGGGCAATCTGTCAATTCAGACTTTAGTTTTTACTACTGTTTTGCTGGACTTGGTTCCAATATGGGCTCCATGCAGCCGACAATTAGAATTAATGGGACAAAGCTGATTTACACATACGAACAGAATAGTTACTATGGACAAAAATATAAAAGTCCAGATACGATTTGCAAAGCTACAATTCGACAATCATCAATTGACTCCATATTGTCTTTAATTATGGATATAAAAGACTCGACTATTTATGAAACAAATCCTTGTATTATGAGTGGTGGCATACACAATATGAGTATTGTGACAAATAACGATACGACAAGTTTTACACTGCATAATACTTTTCATAGGACAGCCTTGAAAATTTCAGAAATAATCAATCCATATTTACCCAAAGACAAAAATATTTGGGCGACAGAACAAGATATTATCGACTGCGAAAACTGTTGGACAGCAATGAGAAAAAGGTGGGAGAAAGAAAAGAAGAAAGAATAAAAAACGATACATAATACGGGTTCATGTGCAGAAAAAGGTTTTTCAAAGTAATCATAAAAATCACCAGCTCCGAAAAGACTTCCCGGTAATCGACTTTTTATTTTTAGTTCACCTCCGCAAATAATTTCCAACAAAAAATCCACCAAGCGGTGGATTTTTTGATTTATATATATGTAGGAACTAATTATTCTTCTGTTCCTTCACCTGATTTTCTGTAGATAAAATTCCCGTAAATATGACGTTTTGCAAAACGATTTGGAGACTCAGCATTAACCATTTTTACATAAATATTTCTTGGAACACCAATGTATTCATAAGAAACACCATTCAAATGAGTGATTAATAAAGTTTGTTTTTCTAAACGAAAATCAAGTATATTGAAGTTGTTAATAGTATCTTGATATTCAGGTAAATTCTTCTCAAGCGTTTCATTTGATATACTTACCAAGAAATGATAAGCACCAATGATGTTTTTACTTGTTTCTTCTGCTGCAAGTTTTCCTGCTTCATCATTTACAAATTTATCAGGATGATTGTCCTTCATCGCATTTCTGTAAATGGTTTTCAATTCTTTTAAAGTTACATTCTTGTCAACTTCCAATAATTTTCTGTACTCAACAACTCTTTTCATAAACTAAATTTCTAATAAAAAATAAAAGCCACTCTTTTCAGAATGGCTTCTCTAGTAGCGGGAACAGGACTCGAACCTGTGACCTTCGGGTTATGAGCCCGACGA
>CANCFZ010000085.1 GCA_947377425.1 Flavobacteriaceae bacterium | reverse complement strand
AAACGGAATAAAGGTTACGAAGAAATCAAAGCCATTTGTAAAGCAAACAACATCAACTTGATTGCCATGACAACGCCAATGTGCATGGAAACCATTAACCGAGATTATTTCAATCACCTGCATGAGGTTTATCCAGAAATTCGTAGATTTGAAAATGCTGTAACCGATGATAAGTATTTTTCAACCTGCGGTCACATGAATAAAGACGGCGCGATTGAATTTACCAAAATAGTTTTTAAAACACTATTCAAACCCAAAAAGACTCCTTGAAAAAGATAACCTACTTACTTTTATTTATAAGCTTTGCTTCGTTGGCACAACATCATTCCAAAATGATTGTGGAAGTAAATCATGAAAAAAAAGTATTGAATATTTATCAAGAACTTACTTATTTTAATCAATCCAATGATACTTTATCGAGCATCGTTTTAAATGATTGGAACAATGCCTATTCTGATAAAAATACACCTTTAGGAAAACGATTTTCAGATGAATATGTTCGTAGTTTTCATTTAGCAACCGAGAAAGAACGTGGCAACACCAACACGATAACCATAATTGACGATTCTAAATCATTATTATCATGGAATCGTCCGGCAGGATTTCAAGATTTGATAGAATTTCAATTGAAAAACAAATTAGCACCAGGTCAAAAAGCGACTTTTGTTTTATCTTATTTTGTAAAAATTCCTGATGATAAATTTACCAAATATGGATATAATTCTATTGGAGAAATCGCTTTAAAAGATTGGTTTTTAACTCCTTCTATTTATAAAAACAAACAGTTTATTAAATACAATAACCTGAATATTGATGATGCTCCTAATGCCTTAACCGATGTTGATTTACAAATTACAACAACCAATGGATTTCAAGTAATTTGTGATTTGCCGTTGATAAGCAAAGATACTAATGTGTTTCATTATTCAGGTACAAATCAATTGGTAGTCAATCTTTACATTGATAAAAGGAATACTTTTTCAAGCTATAAAAACAATCAATTGGATGTCTTGTCAAATATTGAAGACAAACGCGTCAACGAAATTAACAAAGCTATAATTATTGATAAGGTCGTAAATTTTGTTGCTGATAATTTGGGGAAATATCCAAAATCTAAAATCGTGGTTTCTGAATTAGATTACAATCAAAATCCTTTTTATGGATTGAATCAGTTACCGCCATTTATTCGACCTTTTCCAGATGATTTTATCTACGAATTAAAGTTTTTAAAGACTTATTTGAATAATTATTTAAAAACCACATTGCAATTAGACCCACGAAAAGACAATTGGATTTATGATGCCATTCAAATCTATTACATGATGCACTATATAGATGTGTATTATCCCGATGTAAAAATGATGGGTTCGGTTGCTAGTTATAAATTGGTAAAAGGCTATAACTTGGTTTCCTTAGATTTTAATGAGCAATACAGTTATTTTTACATGTTGATGGCACGTAAAAATCTTGATCAACCACTTGGTGATCCAAAAAATACTTTGATAAAATTCAATGAGAAAATTGCTTCTAAATACAGAGCTGGGTTAAGTTTTAGATATCTTTCTGATTATATTGGTGAAACTAATTTAAAGAAAAGTATCACAGAATTTATATCTTATTCTAATAAAAATCAAACAGATGTAACCAAATTTGAATCGATTATCCAATCCAACACCACTAAAAAAACCGATTGGTTCTTCAATACAATTATTAATTCAAGGAAAATTGTTGATTATAAATTTGATGATGTTACCAAAACCGATGATAGTGTATCGTTTAGTCTAAAAAACAAAACCGATGTCAATGTTCCAATTCCGATATATGGAATTAAGAAAAAGCAAATTGTTTTTAAAGAATGGATTGACAATGTAAAAGTTGATAGTATTTATACTTTTAAAAGATTTGGTGCCGATAAAATTGTAATTAATTATAAAAATGTTGTTCCAGAATACAATCAAAGAAACAATTGGAAATCGCTAAAATCATTTCGATTAAGCAACAAACCAATCAAGTTCAACTTTATGAAAGACTTGGAAGATCCTAATTACAATCAGATTTTGTATGTTCCAACATTAGAATACAATTTTTATGATGGATTTATTCCTGGAATGCGTTTTCACAACAAAACCATATTAGATAAACCTTTTACTTTTGATGTAACTCCTTCTTATTCAACCAAAACAAGTTCTTTATCCGGACGATTCTCATTAGCAGTTAATCAATTCAATCGTGATAAAAAACTCTTTAATATTCGTTATGGATTGAGTGGTGAAAATTATCATTATGCTCCAGATGCCTATTACAAAAGGCTGAATCCTTATGTAGTTTTTAGATTTAGAGGCGAGGATTTTAGAAAAAATCAGAATCAAAGTTTAGTATTTAGACAAGTATATGTTAACCGCGAACCGAGCGAATTTGTAAAAAACACGTTAGAAGGAAATTATTCTGTTTTTAATGCTCGATATAGTAATTCAAGAACAGAAATAACCAAACATTTTAGCTATTCAACTGATTTACAATTATCGTCAAAATTTGGAAAAGCATCAACAAGTATAGGCTTTAGAAGGCTTTTTGATGATAACCGACAAGTGAATTTAAGATTGTATGCAGGTTTATTTATTTACAACAAAACCGAATCCAATTACTTCAGTTTTGCACTCGATAGGCCAACGGATTATCTTTTTGATTACAACTATTTAGGCCGTTCAGAAAGTACTGGTTTATTTAGTCAAGAATATGTTCAGGCAGAAGGCGGATTCAAATCAAAATTGATTAATCCTTATGCAAATCAATGGATTACAGCAGCTAACGGAAGTTTTAACATTTGGAATTGGATTGAGATTTATAGCGATTTAGGATTTATAAAAAACAAACAACAAGACGCTCGTTTTGTTTATGATAGCGGAATCCGTTTGAATTTAGTAACCGATTATTTTGAATTATATTTTCCAGTTTATTCCAATAACGGTTGGGAAGTATCACAACCTAAATATTCAGAAAAAATACGATTTATTATAGCTTTTTCTCCACAATCGTTGACTGGTTTGTTTACTCGAAAATGGTTCTAATTCTCAGAATTATATTTTATTTTTTAAATATTCTATCAATATTATCCATTTTTATTGAATAAATCCTATTTAAAACATTCATTAATGCGTTTTAATTATCAATAATCAAATTATATTTTTTTCATAGAATTGCAATTATTACTACTTTTTCATTAAATTTGTTTCATAAAGAAATTCCATTTCAAATATGACCGAAACACAAACCAAAGTCGAAATTACTTTTGAAGATTTTAAAGCCGAAGTTTTAAACGATTATAAAATTGCAACAATCAGCCGTGAATGCAGCTTATTAGGAAGACGTGAAGTACTTACTGGTAAAGCCAAATTCGGAATTTTTGGTGATGGAAAAGAAGTGCCGCAGTTGGCATTAGCCAAAGCTTTTAAAAATGGTGATTTCCGTTCGGGATATTATCGTGATCAAACGTTTATGATGGCAATTGGTGCTATGAATATTAAGCAATTCTTTGCAGGATTGTATGGTCATACCGATATAAATTTTGATCCAATGAGTGCTGGACGTCAAATGGGTGGACATTTTGCCACTCATTCGCTTGACGAAAATGGAAATTGGAACAACTTAACCCAACAAAAAAATTCAAGTGCCGATATTTCTCCAACTGCTGGACAAATGCCTCGTTTATTAGGATTGGCACAAGCATCAAAAATATATAGAAACGTAAACGGAATCAATCAAACCAATTTCTCCGAAAACGGAAATGAAATCGCTTGGGGAACCATTGGAAATGCTTCAACATCAGAAGGTTTGTTTTTTGAAACCATCAATGCTGCTGGAGTTTTACAAGTGCCAATGGTTATGAGCGTTTGGGACGACGAATACGGAATTTCGGTTCACGCAAGACATCAAACAACTAAAGAAAATATATCGGAAATTTTAAAAGGTTTCCAACGTGATGAAAATGCTAACGGTTATGAAATAATGACTGTCAAAGGTTGGGATTATCCAACTTTGGTGGCTACTTATGAAAAAGCTGCTGCAATTGCTCGTGAAGAACATTTACCAGTTTTAATTCACGTCCAAGAATTAACGCAACCGCAAGGACATTCAACTTCTGGAAGTCATGAACGTTACAAAAATGCTGAACGACTTGCTTGGGAAACCGAATTTGATTGTTTAACACAAATGCGTTCATGGTTAATCAACAACAATTTGGCTACAGCCGAAGAATTAGATGCAATCGACAATCAAGTGAAAAAAGATGTTTTAGAAGGCAAAAAAGCAGCTTGGACAGCGTTCGTAACTCCAATGAAAGACGAACAAAAAGAGCTTGTTGGTTTGTTAAATAACATCGCTACACAAAGTGAGAATAAAGTTTTTATTGAGAAAATCGTAAATGATTTAGCTTCAATAAAAGAACCAATTCGTAAAGATATTTTGACTTCAGCTCGAAAAGTTTTACGAATGGTTATTAATGAAAATAGTCAATCGCAATTAGCTTCATGGATTACCAATTATACCAATAAAATTCAGCCAAAGTTCAGTTCACATTTATTTTCTGAATCGAATAAAAATGTTTTGAGCGCTAGAGAAGTGGCTGCCACTTATGACAATTCAGCGGAAGAAGTTGATGCTCGTTTGGTTTTGAGAGATAATTTTGATGCCATTTTTACAAAATATCCAGAAAGCTTAATTTTTGGAGAAGACGCCGGAAATATTGGAGACGTAAATCAAGGTTTGGAAGGCATGCAGGAAAAATACGGAGAACTTCGTGTTGCCGATGTCGGAATTCGTGAAGCTACAATTCTTGGACAAGGAATAGGAATGGCGATGCGTGGATTGCGACCAATTGCTGAAATTCAATATTTGGATTACTTGTTGTATGCGATTCAAATTATGAGTGATGATTTGGCTACACTTCAATACAGAACAGCTGGAAGACAAAAAGCACCATTAATTATAAGAACTCGTGGACATCGTTTGGAAGGCGTTTGGCATTCGGGTTCACCTATGGGAATGATTATCAATGCAATTCGTGGAATTCATGTTTTGGTTCCAAGAAATATGACTAAAGCAGCAGGTTTTTATAATGCTTTATTAGAAAAAGACGAACCAGCATTAGTAATCGAATGTTTAAACGGTTATCGTTTGAAAGAAAAAATGCCAACTAATTTAGGTGAATTTAAAACTCCAATTGGTGTTGTTGAAACAATTAAAGAAGGAAAAGATATTACTTTAGTTTCTTATGGTTCAACTTTGAGATTAGTAGAACAAGCTGCTAAAGAACTTGAAACCGTTGGGATTAATTGTGAGATTATTGATATTCAATCGTTATTACCATTTGATGTAAATCATGATATTGTAAAAAGTATTGCAAAAACCAATCGTCTTTTGGTAATTGATGAAGACGTTCCTGGTGGTGCAAGTGCTTACATCTTACAAGAAATTATAGAAGTTCAAAAAGGCTATAACTATTTAGATAGCGCACCACAAACATTAGCATCTAAACCACATCGACCAGCTTATGGAACCGACGGTGATTATTTTTCAAAACCATCTGTCGAAGATATTTTTGAGAAAGTTTACGCTATCATGAGTGAAGCAAATCCATCAAAATATAAAAGTTTGTACTAATAAAAAAGCCAGTTTTTAAATTAAACTGGCTTTTTTATTTCTATTTCAATATTCTAAATTCACATCTTCGATTAATTGAGTGCTCAATTTCTGTACACTTATCACCACATTTTATAAGCGGAGTGCTTTCGCCATATCCTTTAAAACGCAATCTCTTTCTATTGATTCCTTTGTCAACTAAATATTCTAAAGTAGAAGCTGCTCTGTTATTAGAAAGAATTAAATTGTAAGTCTCAGAAGCTCTCGAATCGGTATGTGCACCAACTTGAACTTCCATAAGTGGATATTTATTTAACAAATCAACTAAAACATCTAGGATTTTGGCGGCTTGCTCTTTAATATTCCATTTATTCAAATCGAAGTAAATGTTTTCCAATTCAATATAAACATATCCATCTTGTTTAGTCACAACGATGTCTTCTGCATCATCATAAGATTCGACTTCAAGTTCTATTGTAAAACGAGCTTTTCCTTCATCGTTTGTAGTAAATTCTAAACTATTTGGAATGTATAAATCTCTTACGGCTTCAATTCTATATTTTTTATTTGGTTTAGTATTGAAGAAATATTCTGCTTTAGAACCAACAACCATTTGACCAACTAATTTGTTGTCTTCATCATACAAAGTTACTGTGGTTCCTGGTAATAAATTTTTGGTAGTTTTATCTTTAATATCTCCTTCAACTAGGAAGCGTCTTTCATTTTCTTTTCTAATAAAACTGTACAAATTATCAGAACCTTTTCTATTAGAAGATAAATATCCTTTATTTTCTTTTTCATCTAAAACATACGCAAAATCATCCATATTGCTATTGATTGTTTGTCCTAAATTAAGTGGCTTTATGTAAATTTCATTGTACATTTTACTCATAAAAATATCCAAACCACCCATTCCTTCATGACCATCGGAAGCAAAATATAATGTTCCATCTTCTGTTAAAAAAGGAAACTGTTCTCTGTGAATAGTGTTAATTGCATCACCAAGATTTTTTGGAATTCCATAAGTTCCATCGTCATTCACATCAACATAATAAATATCCATTGAACCCAATGTTCCTGGCATATCACTAGCAAAATATAATTTTTTTCCATCCTTTGTCAAAAATGGATGTTCTACAGAATATAAATCGTTTGAAAATGGCAGTTCTGTGATATTAGTCCATTCATTATTAACCAATTCTGCTTTGAAAACTTTTACTGTTGCATATTTCTCTTCCCCAATTTTAACTCTTTTGGAATTGGTTCTACTGAAATACATTATTTTTCCATCTTGAGAGAAAGTTGCATTACTTTCGTGAGTTTTAGTATTGATTTTATCAGAAAACGGTTTGATATTTTCAAGTTGTCCATCTTTAGAAACTGTTGCTTCAAATAAATCTAGATAAGGCTTTTGATTCCAATTAAAAATAGGTTTATCGGTACTTCTTAAAGATGCAAAAACTACTTTATCTCCAAAAAATGACATTCCAAAATCACCATTAGAAGTACTTTTTGACATTGTTTGGATTTCATAATCATAAGGAACTATATTTTGTAAATTCTCAATAAATTTCTTTGTGTCTACCTGAAATTTTAGATATTCACTCATAATTTCATCAGCCTTTGCGTTATCATTATTTCCTTTTAAAGCATGTGCATATTTGAAATATGATTCATGTTTCAAGCTATCTTTAAATGAAAAGAATAATTGTCCGTAGTTCTTTACTGCAAAATCCATTTGAGAATTATTGTAATAACAATCGCCCAAGTTTTGAAGTACTTGCTGAGTTGGTTTCAATGCTTCATACATTTTAGCAGCATCGACATAAGATCTATTAACAAATAAATCATTCGCTCTTTTCATAGTAGGTTTTTGTCCAAAACAACTTAGACTAAAAAATAAAATGAAGATATAGGTATATAAATTTTTCATGTGTATCATTTTAGAAAAACCTTGGTGATTTATCGTAACCATTGGTGTTTTTATTTCCAGATTTACTAAGGTCAAATAGTACCATTATTTCGTGAGAACCCGAATTGAATCGTCCTAAATTTGACAAAGTATAATCATAAGCATATCCTACACGTAACGTTGGTGTAACTTTAAAATTAACTAAACCACTCATTGAATCTCCTAAACGATACCCTAATCCTGCTTCAAAGATATTGTTAATCAATACGTTTGCCGTAAAATCAAGAGATAATGGAGCTCCTGAAACTGCTTTAGTCATAAAAGCCGGTTTCAATTTTAAATGGTCATTTAGAGTGAAAATATAACCTCCTGTTAGAAAATAATGAATTTCTTCTGAACCCGTTCTTACAATTCCGTCTTGTTTTTCTAAATGTTTTGACGTCAGTAAATTTGGAGCAGAGAAACCAACATAATAATTCTCTCCAAAATAATAAGTTCCAACACCAATATTAGGAAAAGTTCTGCTCAAATTATTAGCAAAAGCTTGATCTGGCAATGCATCTGAATACACAAATCCATTAAAATTAGTACTAAAAAAAGTTGCTCCTGCTTTCAATCCGAATGATAATTTATGCTTTTCACTTACTGGTAAAACATAGGCAAAATCAGCATAAAAATTAGTTTCTTTTACTACATCCCCAATTTGATCATGTATTATAGATAATCCGCCTTCTACTCTTTTTCCAAATGCTGAATGTGCAAAAAATGAACCAGTTGTTGGACCACCGACAGAACCAACCCATTGTGCTCTATATAAACCTCCAAGATTTATAACATCAGCATTGTCAGTTGCATAAGCTGGATTTAACACACTCATATTGTACATATATTGAGTGTATTGTGGATTTTGCTGAGCTGATGAAATTAAGCACATAAAAAAAGTACTTAAAAGAATCAGGTATTTTATATTTTTATTTTTCATATTCATCAATAGCTTTTCAATTATCTACTTAAATAGACTCTTCCTTGCAATGGTTTTCTATTTCCATCATTAAATTCAATAATAAAGAAATAAACACCTGTTGGAAGTAAACCATCACCAATAGTCAATGCTTCTGTTGATTTTCCATTCCAGTTTGGAGTATTAATGTTTCCTTTATATAAAACACTTCCATATCTATTGTAAATTTCTAAAGTATAATTTGGATATAAATTAGATAGATTTCTGACTACAAATTCATCGTTTATACCGTCACCATTTGGTGAAAAACCGTCTGGTACAATAATATCAATTGTAGGACAAATAGACACTGTTACAGTTGCTGACACCGTTGAACAAGGTGAAATTATTGTGTAAGTATAAACTCCAGCCGCATCAATAGCTGGATCAAAAAATCCAGTTCCACTGTTTAAGATTGGAGTCCAAATTCCTCCCAATTGAGGCGTACCGCCCAAACTTAAAAATAAATCTTGTGGTATTGGGTTGTTACAAATTGGTAAAACACCATTTGTTCCTGCATTTGGCAATGGAAGTATCGTAACACTCATTGTTGCTGTTGTAGCACATTGTCCCAAAGCTGGTGTAAAAGTATACGTTTGTGTTCCTACTGTAGCTGTTGAAATTGTTGCTGGTGACCAAGTTCCTGTTATACCATTTGTTGATGGACTTACCAAAACTCCTGGTATATCATTCTGACAATAAGGTCCTAACTGTGTGAAAGTTGGAACTACCGGTGCCGTAATCGTAACACTCATTGTTGCTGTTGTAGCACATTGTCC
>CANCFZ010000084.1 GCA_947377425.1 Flavobacteriaceae bacterium | reverse complement strand
TAAGCTTCATTCAAATCTTTAGCGATGATGGTGCATTCTGAATTTTGATTTTTGGAAATGGCAAAACAGATGTATTTGTTAATAGCTGCAGGTAAAACAAAACCATCATTGTAATCTACATGTTCTCCAATAATATTGATTCTTCCTGGCGAAAGAAAAATATATTCCGGTTGGTTATGAAACAATTTTTCAAAATGTTTCGTTGTGTTTTTTATTATTTTTTTTTTCATAAGATAAATTTTGTGGCTTTTATTTGATGTTTAAAATAACTGAAGCCGAACGCAATTCATTTGATTTTGCTTCAAATTTTACTTCTCCAACGGTTTTTCCAGCTTGAACAATTACTTGGCATTTGCCGTTAAAAGCACTTCGTTGCCAAACCCCATCTATACACTGATCGGGTTCGTGTGAACTTGGATCGCCATTTCCTACTCCAATAATTTTAGCATCACCAGAAATATAGAATTTCACCATATTATCAGCAATCGGAACCTCACGCCCTTTTTCATCTGTAATCGAAATATTGATTACCGTTGCGTCTTTTCCATTGGGAGTTAAAATGGTTTTATCTGGTGAAAGCACAACGTTATAAGCATTTCCTGTAGTTTCCACTTTTGAAGTGAGTTTTTTGCCTTTTTTATAACCAACCGCTTCCAAAGTTCCAGGTTCATAATTCACATCCCATTGCAAATGACTGTTTCTCGGCATGTTTTTTTTGCCTAAACTTTTTCCGTTTAAGAAAAGTTCTACTTCATTGGCATTTGAATTTACCCAAACATCTATTGGTTTTCCTATTTTTTCTGGCCAATTCCAATGTGGTGAAATGTGTAAAATAGCTTCATCGGTCCACCAACTTTTATAATAGTAATAAATGTTTTTTGGGAAACCACAAACATCTAATATTCCAAAATGCGAATTGATATTTGGCCATTGATAAGGCGTTGGTTCACCACGATAATCGAAACCAGTCCAAACAAATCCACCCAACCAATATTTGTTTTCTGCTGATAATTTCCACCAAGTTTCTGCTTTGCTTGCCCACCAAGGAGCAGTAATATCTTGATCGGGAACATAAGCTCGAATGCTGTCTTTTTCGTAAATTCCACGAGTAGTAACAGTGCTTCCCATTTCGGTCCCAAGCAATGGCTGATTCGGATGATCTCGATGATAATCGGCTAGTGCATATTCTCTGTAATTGAATCCACGAATAGGAATTACTTCATTTACACCTTTAAAATCATTGCCCATGTCAGCAGCATAAGTGCTAGTTCTGCTTGGATCTAAATCTTTTTGAATAGCTAAAAGCGATTGTGCAATTCGTTTTCCATACTCATTTGCTTGAACGGTTTGTTCTTCATTTCCTATTGACCATAAAAATACGGATGGATGATTTCTATCGCGTTTAATTAATCGTTTGAATTGATTAGCATATTCGGAACTACTATTTAATAAACGTTGCTCATCTAAAACCAACATTCCTAAACTATCGCAGGCTTCTAGAAGTTCTGGAGTTGGTGCATGATGACTGGTTCTATAAGCATTGGACCCCATTTCTTTTAATAATTTAATTCGGTAATATTGAACATAATCGGGTAATGCGCTTCCAATTCCGGCATGATCTTGATGGTTGTTAGTACCTTGAATTTTGATGTGTTTTCCGTTCAAGAAAAAGCCTTCGTTTGCATCAAATTTTACTGTTTTAATTCCGAATCGCGTTTTGGTTTGATACACAATTTGGTTGCCTGATTTTACAACAGAAACCACTTTATACAAAGACGGATTTTCTAACGACCAAAGATTAACGTTATTGAGATTTAATTTTTGTTTAACTGTGAAGTCTTTGTTAACGCCTATTTTTATTTTTTGTTCTGATGTTTTGGCTAAAATTTTTCCATTTCTATTGGTAATATAGGTGTAAACCGAGCAATTGGAAGTATTTAAATTATTATTTTGAACAGTGGTTTCAATATTTACAATGGCATTTTTCCCATTTACATCTGAATGAATATACAAACCATCTTCAGGAATGAAAAGTTTGTCGGTGATGTTCAACCAAACGTGTCTGTAGATTCCGGCACCTTCATAAAACCAACCTTCGCTTTGAGTAGCATCAACTCGAACCACAATCAAATTATCTCCTTCAAAATTGATGTAATCCGAAACATCGTAAGAATTTCCAAGATAACCGCTAAAATTGGTGCCAACATAAAATCCGTTCAACCAAATTTCAGCATTTCTGTATATTCCATCAAATTTAAGTTCGAATCGTTTATTGCTTTTCGATTTATCGACAGAAAAATGTTTGCGATACCAACCAATACTGGTTTCAGAAAAAGTGGCTCCAACAGGTTTATAACCGTGACTATCCATTTCATGTGTGGTTGATTTTACAAATGGAAGTTCAACCAACCAATCGTGAGGGATGTTGACTTTGCTCCAAGCGGTATCAATGAATTTCGGACTAACAATAGTGGTTTCAAACACATTTGACTTATGAAATAACAAGATATTTCCGTAATCAAAATCTTTATTGGGATTTGAAGAATTTCCAAAATGAAATTTCCAATCTTCGTCAAGACTTATTTTTTCTTGTGCTGTTGCAGTTAAACCAGTTAAAAAAAATATTAAAATTAGAATTGAAAACTTGTTAGTTTTCTTTATGGAAAGGTTTTGCATAATAATTAATTTTCTTTAAAAGCATCTAATGCAGTTGATGGTTTTCCATTAGATTGCCAACAATTTAATTGATAGCCGCTCCAACTTTTTTCACCTTCGGGTTCCCAATAAATTACACCCAATCCTTTGTTATTTGGAACATTTTTCACTGCATTAATCACAGCAACTAACATGTCATGTGTGTTTTGTACCAAAGTAAAATCGCCACCAACTTCAACTACCATGACTTCTTTTCCATATCTGGAAACCATATCGTTTAAATTTACAGAAAGATTATTTATTGTTGCAGTATAATCACTACTCAACCAATAAGGATAATAAGACATTCCAATTACATCATATTTTACATGATTTGTTGTGGCATTATCAAAAAACCATCTGAATTTTGAATTGTTATTTCCTTCGTCTACATGAACAACAACTTTTATAGATGAGTTTACCGCTTTAGTTGCATCATATCCTTTGTTTAATAATTGAGCTAGTTGATTAAAATTTGAGGAATTTCCTTCAGGCCATAGCATTCCGCCTGGAATTTCATTTCCAATTTGAACCCATTCTGGAGTAACTCCAGCTGTTTTTAAATCCGTCAAAACATCAAAAGTATGATTGTATACGTCATTCAACAATTCTGAAAATGGGTGACTTACCCATGCTGCAGGTTTGGTTTGTTTGGATGGATCTGCCCAAGAATCGGAGTAATGAAAGTCAATCATAATGCGCATTCCCAAATTTTTGGCACGAACAGCCAGTGCAACTGTTTCTGCTTTACTGCAATGTCCGTTGGTTTTATCATTAGAAGGATTTACCCAAACACGTAATCGAATAGTGTTAATTCCTCTGTCTTTAAGTAATTGCAAACAATCTTTTTGAGTTCCATTAGAATCAAAAAAATGATACCCAGTAGCCTCCATTTGAGGCAGCCAACCAGTGTCTGCGCCTTTTGCAAAGGCGTTTGGCGTTGAAGCTGGTGTAGGCTGTTCAGTAGTGCTTTGCGCATTACTACATGATGTTAATGACAAACCGCACGTTAGTAAAAATGTCAGAGTTAGTACTGTTTTTATAATTTTTATAATTTTCATGATTTATATTTTTTCAAATTTGAATATGGTTTTGTGTAAATAAGTTTCGTCTTTTTTTAATACTGCTGATGGAAAATGTTCATGATTTGGCGCATCAGGAAAATTCTGTGCTTCAAAACAAATGCCACTTAATGTATGATAACTGACATTTTCTTTTCCTTTAATTTGATTAAAACAATTTCCTCCAACATAAATATGAACTGCTGGTTGATTGGTAAAAAAAGACATTTTAAGGTTGTTTTTTGTACTGAAAAGTGTTGCAGCTACTTCATCATTTTTATTTAAAACAAACGTATTATCTATTTTTGTGGGACATTCTTTAGGTGAATTGAAATCAAAAGGACTTCTGTTTAATTCAAAATAATTGCCTGTTGGAATGTTTTCAATATTAGTTTCCAAAGTTTTGGATGAATTTACGAATAATTCTTGATTTACAATAGTTTCGGAATGACCATCTAAATTAAAATAACTATGTTGTGTTAAATTGATGATAGTGTCTTCTGTTGTTTTTGCAGTCATTTCCACTTTCAATTCATTTTCTTCTGTAAATTTATAGTTGATTTGGGTGGTTAATTGTCCAGGGAAATTCTCGTCGTTATTTTGACTTATAAATTGCAAAATAATTGTGTTTGATTCGTATTTTATAACCTCCCACAATGCTTTACTAAATCCATCAATGCCACCATGAATTTGGTGAGAACCATGATTTTTAGTGAGTTCAACTTTATTGCCGTTTAATATAAACTCGGCATTGTTAATTCTTCCTGCATATCTTCCAACAATCGCTCCTAAGTATGGAGCATTTGGTAAACTAAAAGAGTTTATATAGTTTTCTAAAGAATCAAATCCTAAAACAACATCTACTTTTTCATTTTTAGAAACAGGAACTTTTAATGAAGTTATCACTGCTCCATAATTGATGATTTCTATTTCAATTCCATTTTGATTGAACAATTTGTAACAAAAAACTTCTTCGCCATTAGATAGAAAACCAAATGATTTGATGTTTTTTGTGTCTTTTAAATGAGGATTACGAATTTTCAGCATAGTTATTTATTAAAATAAAATCAAATGTAGAAAAATAGGCAAAAATACCATACCAGTACCTACCAGTTTTTATGTAACTTGCCACCAGTTAATTTGTTTTTATGAAAATTATTAGTGTTGATAATCATTCCAATTTACCAAAGTATAAACAAATAGTGCTTTCTATTGAGGTGGCTATTTTTGAAAATCGATTAAAAAAAAACGATAAATTACCATCTGTAAATAAGGTAAGTTTAGAATTCTCTATTTCAAGAGACACAGTTTTGTTAGCTTATGATGAGCTTAAAAAACGTGGAATTATTTATGCTATTTTAGGAAAAGGATATTATGTAAAAAGTGTGGAGTTTAGTTTTGAACAGCGCATTTTTTTACTGTTTGATGAGTTGAATATTTTTAAAGAAGATATTTACAACTCCTTTTTGGAAAAAATGGACAATAAGGCTCAAATTGATATTTTCTTTCATCATTTTAATATCGAAATGTTCAAAAAATTAATTAATGAAAGTAACGGAAATTATTCCAAGTACATCATTATGCCTACAAATTTGATTGGTGCAGCGGCACTAATTAAAATGCTTCCAAAACAAGATGTTTATATTTTAGATCAAACCAATTCAGAATTGAAAGACTATCCTTCAGTTCATCAAAACTTCATTAAAGACATATATGAAGCGTTGTTAAAAGGAAAATCGCTTATAGATAAATACCAAAAACTCATCTTAATTTTCCCTGGATTTAGGGAACCTTTAGGAATGAAAATTGGATTTGAAAAATTCTGTTTAGATTACTCTTTTCAAAATGAAATAGTAACCGATTTTAATACTAAAGAAATACAAAAAGGTGAAGTTTATCTTATTCCAGACGATAGAGATTTAGTAAAAGTAGTTGAAAAAGGAAAAGAGCAAAAGCTAAAATTAGGAATTGATTTTGGAATCATTTCCTATAATGAAACACCACTAAAAAAAGTTGTTGAGAATGGAATTACAACTATTTCCACTGATTTCAATGAAATGGGAGCTTTGTTAGCTGAGATGATTTTAGAAAATAAAAAAGTTCAACTTGAGAATAAAAGCAATTTGATAGTTAGGAATTCATTATGAATAAAAAAAACTCCAACATTTCTGTTGAAGTTTTTGTGGGCGATGAGGGGTTCGAACCCCCGACCCCCTCGGTGTAAACGAGGTGCTCTGAACCAGCTGAGCTAATCGCCCGATTAGTGCTTGATTGCGAGTGCAAATATAGAACTCTTTTTTATATCTGCAAATATATTTTCAAAAAAATCACAAAATTTCTGCTACGACAAAAGTACTTCCGCCTATGTAGATAAAGTCATTTTTGTTCGCTTTTTTTGCGGCATCTTGATAAGCATTTGAAACAGAATTATATACTTTTCCGTTAAGTTGAAAATTTAATGCTTTTTGTTGTAATATTTCAGCATCTAATCCTCGTGGAATATTTGGTTTACAAAAATAATATTTTGCATTTTTTGGAAATAACGGTAAAATTTTATCTAAGTTTTTATCGTTTACTACTCCTAAAATGATGTGTAACTCATCAAATTGTTCTTTTTGAATTTGATTTAAAACTATTTTAAGTCCATGAGAATTGTGAGCGGTGTCGCAAATTACTTTTGGATTTTCATTTAATTGTTGCCATCTTCCTTGTAATCCTGTATTTGAAATCACATTTAGAAATCCGCTTTTGATGTTTTCTTCAGAAATTTTGAATTCATTTTGATTTTGCAAAACTATAATTGTCTGTTGAACGGTTTTCTTATTTTGAATTTGATAATCACCTAATAAAACAGAAGGAAAAGTTTCTTCAATTAAATCGGATGCAAAATAAATATCTGAATTTGTTTCTGTTGCTTTTTTTATAAAAACTTCTTTGGTTTTGGGTGTAAATTCTCCAATTACAACTGGGACATTTTTTTTAATAATTCCTGCTTTTTCAAATGCAATACTTTCTAAAGTGTTCCCTAAAAATTGAGTATGGTCTAATCCAATATTCGTTATAACAGAAATTAATGGGGTTATTATATTAGTTGAATCTAGTCTTCCACCCATTCCAACTTCTATAATGTTTATATCTGTTTTTTCTTTTACGAAATATTCGAAAGCTAAACCTACAGTCATTTCAAAGAAACTTAAATCGTTTGCTTCAAAGAATGATTTGTTTTTTGCTACAAATTTGCAAACAAAATCTTCTGAAATATCTTGTCCGTTTATTTTAATTCGTTCTCTAAAATCTTTTAAATGTGGTGAAGTGTATAATCCAACTTTGTAGCCTGCTTCTTGTAATACAGATGCTAATAGGTGAGAAGTAGATCCTTTTCCATTGGTTCCAGCTACGTGAATACATTTCAAATGCTTTTCAGGATTATCTAAATAATTGACAAGCAAAAGGGTATTGGTTAAATCTTCTTTATATGCCGATGCACCTAGCAATTGATATACAGGAAGTTGATTGAATAGCCAATTTGTTGTTTCTTGATAGTTCATTTCTTTTTAAATAAAAATTTCTAAAAACAAAATAATTTCCCAATTTTGTAGTTTACTATTATATTAGAATTTATCTTTAGTGCAAATTTGAGATTATTTTTAATAACTAAATCAAAAATAAAATTATATGATTAACTTTTTTCTTCAAGTCCAAAATGATTCAATTACAAAAGCTGCTGGAGCAATAATTGAAGGCACCGTAAAAACTAATGAAATTTCAGTGTTAGGATTTATTGTAAAAGGAGGTTTTTTCCTTATTCCTATTGCACTTTTATTATTTTACACTTTTTATTTAATAATTGAACGTTTTTTATACATACATAAACGTGCTGTAATTGATCCAAATTTAATTCGTGACATTCGTGATAATTTAAATGCGGGTAATCTTGATGCAGCAGTTTCTATTGCTGAAAGAAATGGAACAGCTTCTGGATACGTGCTTCGCGAAGGAATTTTGACTATTGGAAGACCTATTTCTGAAATTGAATCGAATATGGAACGTGCTGCCAATATTGAAATTGGAGAAATGGAACGAAAACTAGGTCAATTAGGACTTATTGCTGGAATTGCGCCTACATTTGGATTTATTGGAACCATTTCGGGAGTTATTAAAATTTTCTATAGCATTTCTCAAACAGAAGACATTAGTATTGGTAATATTTCTGGCGGACTTTATGAAAAAATGATTAGTTCGGGTTCTGGACTTGTGGTTGGTATTATTGCTTATTCTGCTTATCACTTGTTTAACGGTAAGATTGATAGTTTTGCATTAAGCATTCAAAAACAAGTATTAGATTTTGTTAACATAATTCAGCGTCCAAATGGTAAAACGAAATAAACGATTTCATGCCGAAGTAGCTACTTCGTCCTTGAGTGATATCATGTTTTTCTTGCTATTGTTTTTCCTTATTATATCAACATTAGCTAATCCGAATGTGATTAAAATGACGTTACCAAAATCCAAAACCAATGAGAAAACCAACAAACAACTCATTAGTTTATCGGTAACCGAAGACAAACGATTTTATTTAGATAAAGATGAAGTAGCTTTTGATCAATTAGAATCTACTTTGCTATCTAAAATGGGCGATGCTAAAGACCAAACGGTTGTAATTAGAATTCCTTTTAACTTACAAGTTCAAGATTTAGTAGATGTGTTACAAATAGGAGTGAAGAACAAATTGAAGTTTGTGATTGCAACTAATAATTCTAAATAAGTTTCTAAAAACATAAATATCTCTTACTTTATTGCATAAAAAATGCTTCCGATATTGGAAGCATTTTTTTTATCTACAATATTATGTAGCTATTGCATTGAATATTTATTAAACCTTATTCGTATCTAAAATTATAAGTTATCGTTCCTGTTTGTTTTTCAGCGCCTGTATCGCTTGGAGACCATCTTGTATTCATTGCTGCTTTTTTTGCCTCTGCCATCAAGCAACTACTAACACTTACTCCAGATACGCCTCTCTTTCTTTCAGCACTTATTACTTTCCCATTCTTATCAACTGTCACTTCAACTACAATTTTTCCTGCTTCATTGCAATTGTTTGATGGATCAGGTTTTTCTATTGCTTTTCTTCCAGCTAACGAATAACCAGAGCCATTTCCTTTTCCATTTCCGCTTCCATTTCCTCCGCCACTTCCTGAACCAGAACCAGGTCCAGTTCCTGTACCATTACCGCTACCGTTTCCGCCACCAGTTCCACCGCCCGAACCTCCAGAATTGCTGTATCCACTAGAATTTATATCACCGTTGGCACGACCTTGATTTCCATCCGAACTGCTGTTACCATCACCACCTTTTTTGTTTCCGTGAATAATATTTGCTAAAGCAGGGTCTAATTTTTTTACAGGTTTTTTGACTTCAACAGGCTTAGTAATTTCAGGTTTTATTACAACTTTTTTAGGAGTTTTTACTGGTTCGTGTTTTGCAATTACAGCATCCGTTTTATCGCCTTCATCATCTTGTGTAATTATATCTTCTTGAGGAGTTTCTTGAGCAGAAGTTTGTTTAGTATTGTTTTTAACATCTAGTTCTTTACTGTCAAAATTTTTACCTGAGCCAAAGTCGGTATCGCCAAAA
>CANCFZ010000083.1 GCA_947377425.1 Flavobacteriaceae bacterium | reverse complement strand
ATTTAGCTCAAGATGATTGTCCGAAGACGAAACAATTAATTCCAAGAAACGGAAAGAAAACGGCTATTTGTCCGTATCACAAATTGGTGCATCTTGATGCTTCACAACAATATAGAGTCAATAGTAGTTGCCAAAATGTAGATGCTATTGTGACTAAAAAATGGTTTGTTTTGCCGCCAGTTATGGAATGGTATTACAAAAGCAACCACATTGATTACTTGCCTTTACCACCATTTAGAACCGATTGTCAGCAAAATCAACAAGCCTCAATGGATTTTATTTATCCTAAAACGAATAGTAAAATTTATCTAACTAAAGATTTCAATAGTAAAGTGCAACCAGTAATTCTAAAAGTGGCACATTCCAACAAAGAAGCCAAATTGTATTGGTATGTAGATAACGTTTATAAAGGCGAAACGCAAACCTTTCACGAAATGCAAATTGTGGCAAATACAGGTTTTCATTACATCACGGTTGTAGATGAGTTTGGAAATGAAATTAAGAGGAAGGTTGAGATTGTGAGAGATTAGGAGCGAATGGTTAGCGCTTTCTTGGTTTCCATATTCCTGCTATCCGCGCTACATGGTAGCTTGCTCCTATCAGGGCTAGATTGTTTTTGTCATTTGTGAAAATAAAATTTCTAAACTTATACTTTCAAACTACCACTAATCAGTTTCATAGAATCTTTAGTAATTCCCAAATTACTAGCGAGATTATTAAAATCTGAAATAGAATTCCTAACTTCTTCAAAAATTGGATTTGGGTTTTTAATTCCGAAATGCTTGGCAAGTTCTTTTAAATGTTCTAAAGTAGGATTTCTACTTTCTCCGGCAACCGTTGTGCTATGAAACCCAAAAGAGGAATTAGAAAAAGTTAAATCATAAGCAGGAGCAAATTTCCAAATCCCATTTTTATCCATTAAAAACGAGAAGTTTTTACTATGATCGTCTCTATTATGAGCCAAAACATTGAAAGTTGCCAGTCGTAACACCTTGGCATAGGCATTAAAATCTTTTTCAAGCGTAAAAGCGCAATCCATAATGTGTCCGTAATCTAATGTGCTCATTCTGAAATTATCGTGCAACAATCCACAAACGGAATGCAAGTGTAATTTCTCGTTATGGTTTCTGTCAAATCGTTTGCTTCCAAAGAAATAGTTTCCTTTTTTGCTTTTAAATAATCTAAATTCGTTTACTTCAATTCCAGCATTTTTTGCCATTTGATTGTAAGTAAATTCAATTAATGCAATATCTTTCAAATCATTAGAAGAAGGAAATTTAATAATCCAATGTTCAAATCCATCAGGTAAATCTGATTTTTCATAAAGTAATTCTTCTGTTTTTGGGTTAAAACCAACTAAAATTTTTGGTCTTGCTCCACCAGAGGAACCGCCAAGTTGAAACAATTCATCAATTACATCTTCTGAAGTTCCGCTTATTACAGTTTCAATTTCATTAGAAATTATATCCAAATCAATTTGATGTAAAGTAGAATAATCATTCGCATATTCTGGCTGATAGGTAATGGCACCAACTGCGTTTTTATCCAAATAAGCCAATCTATCTAAAGGTGAAATTTCGTTTAGATTTATTCCTAATGAAAGTAATTTTCTATCTAACAATAATTTTCCCCAACCATCAGGAATTGAATCCGAAAAAACACCAAATAGTCCATCAAAATGTTGCTCTTTTGGCACCAAAATCTCGTTAGACAACTTCATTTTAAAAGGAGAAATTTCTATTCCATTAATAACAAAATCAGCATGATATTTGAAATAGATTTTACCTTCATTTTCAATCATATCACCAATTTCAATCTTGTTCTCTAGATTTAAAAATGCTTTTATCTTTTGAATTTTTGCCATAATTTATTGATTGAATAATTGCTCTATTTTCTTCAAATCTTCATTGATTTTAAAAACTCCGTCAAAGTCATCTAATCTATCAAAAAGATGTGCTAATTTTAAAAGTGATTCCAATGAAATTTGTCCTGTATATTCAAATCGCTTTATACTTCCTAAAGAAACTCCTGATTTATCTGCCAATTGGGTTTGCGAAAGTTTCTTGCTTTTTCTAATTTCACGAAAACGTTCAGCCAATTCTAATTGAACCTGAGATGCAGTTTTAGTGATAAAGTAATTTTTCATTTTAGCTAATATATTATACAAATATAACTTTTTTATATAAAAACAGCTAATATATTATACATAATTAAGTTTTAATCCTATTTAAAAACATCCTTTTTATCCCACAAAAAAACCGCCAATCTCACGAAAGGCGGTTTATTTTTTTTCTGAATTAATTTCAGAATCTATTTAATTTCTTTTCCTTGATTATCAAAAAAGTGATATTCTAGGTACGTGTAAGCGTCACGAGGTATAATTTTCACCCATTTTTTATGCTCAAAGAACCACTTTGAACGTAGTGATGGAAAACCTTTTTTAAGGTATGCTGCCACAAAAGGATGAACGTTAAGTTTAACTTTTTTATGGTCTTTAATAATTTTTTCAAGTGAAAAAGCAATCTTGTCTATAATTTGAATTGGAGCATCTACATCGCCGCTCAAATTATTTGGATTTTCTTCTCTTGTTTCAATATTTACTTCTGGTCTTACGCGCTGTCTAGTAATTTGAACTAATCCAAATTTACTTGGAGGTAAGATTTTGTGTTTGGCTTTATCGTCGCTCATTTCATCCCTAAGGAAATTGAATAGTACTTGACGATTATCCGGGTTTTGCATGTCAATAAAATCGACTACAATAATTCCGCCCATATCCCGAAGTCGCAATTGTCTTGCTATTTCGCCTGCTGCAATCATATTCACTTCAAGAGCAGTATCTTCTTGGTTGGTAGCTTTATTAGAACGGTTTCCGCTATTCACGTCGATAACGTGTAAAGCTTCGGTGTGTTCTATAATTAAATAAGCTCCTTTACTCATGGATACTGTGCGTCCAAATGAAGTTTTGATTTGTCGCTCAATATGGTATTTTTCAAATAAAGGCGTATCATTTGACTGATAAAACTTTACTATTTTTTGTTTCTCTGGAGCTATTTCGGCTAAATAGTCCTTTGTTTCTTGAAACAACTCTTCATCATCAATTTGAATACTGGTAAAAGTATCGTTAAACACGTCTCGTAATATTGAAGAAGCTTTGTTAAGCTCTCCCAACACCTTTGACGGATGATGAGCGGTTGGTAATTTTTTACACATTGCAGTCCATCTTGAAATCAAGTTCTGCATGTCTTTTTCTAATTCTTCTGTTTTTTTGCCTTCTGCTACTGTTCTTACAATAACACCAAAACCTTTTGGTTTGACAGCTAATACCAATTTTTTTAATCGGTCTTTTTCGGCTTTGTCTTCTATTTTTTGTGAAATAGAAACACGATCCGAAAAAGGGACAAGAACTAAAAATCTACCAGCAAAGGAAAGCTCAGAGCTTATTCTTGGTCCTTTGGTAGAAATTGGTTCCTTAACCACTTGCACTAAAACTGATTGATTGGCACTTAGCACATCGGCTATGGCACCATCTTTATCAATTTCTTTCTCAAACTGAAAGCTTTTTAGGGAGAAATCTTTTATTTTACCTGCGCTTACAAGTTTTATGAATTTCAAATACGAAAGTAAAGCAGGACCTAAATCGTGGTAATGTAAAAAGGCATCTTTTTCGAAGCCTACATTTACAAAAGCTGCATTCAGTCCTGGAACTGGTTTTCTGATTTTGGCGATAAAAATATCACCCACAGAAAAATCATTTCCTTTTCCTTCTTCTTTGTGTAATTCAATTAGTTTTCCATCTTTTAATAAGGCAAAATCTACAGCATCTTCATCCTTTCGGATGATAAGTTCTTTATTCATGATGTAAATTTTTATCCGAACTTTTTGGCTTCGGGTTTCGGATTTCAGGTTCCGGGTTTTTCAACTCGCAACTTTCAACCGTCAACTCGCAACTGAATTGTTAGGATGGATTAAACATTTTTTACAGGTTTTTTACCCGGTGGAATTAATATTAAATTTTTGATATTAAATAGTAGATTTATGCTGATGCTTTATATCTTATATTTAAAATTTGAAATCTAAAATTCCTTTTCAATGAACGTTTAAAAAGAAAAAAGTAGTTTAAAACTACTTTTTCTTTTTGTGACGGTTAGCTCTCGCTCTTTTTTTACGTTTGTGCGTCGCTACCTTATGTCTCTTTCTTTTTTTACCGCTTGGCATAGGTTAATTTTTTATGATTAATAAATAAGTTTTTTAACTAAACTGCAATTTCAGTTTTAGTTTTTACTCCTTCAACAAATACTTTTGCAGGTTTAAATGCAGGAATATTGTGTGCAGGAATTTTAATTGTAGTATTTTTTGAAATGTTTCTACCTGTTTTTTCTGCTCTTGTTTTGATAATAAAACTACCAAAACCTCTTAAGTAAACATTATCACCACCTTCTAATGATGCTTTTACTTCTTCCATTAATGCTTCAACTGTTGATTGAACATCTCCTTTTTCAAGACCTAATTTTTCTGAAATTTTAGCTACGATATCTGCTTTCGTCATTTTCTTTCGTATTTAATATTTATGTGTAATTTTTTGAGTGTGCAAATATAGGAATTAAAAAAACAATATTTCAAGTATAATTGATTAAAATTTAATCACATAAAGATTTACTTTTGCTAACCTAAATTTATTTATGGATTTTTCTAACTCATTACTGCTTTGGTATTTACAAAACAAACGAGATTTGCCTTGGCGAAATACCGTAAACCCTTATCCTATATGGCTTTCCGAAATAATGCTTCAGCAAACTAGAGTAGCCCAAGGATTGCCCTATTTTTTGGCATTTATTGAAGCTTTTCCATCAGTTTTTGATTTGGCTAAAGCTGATGAAGAACAAGTTTTGAAACTTTGGCAAGGATTAGGCTATTATTCTAGAGCTAGAAATATGCACAAAACTGCACAAATAATAGCTTTTGAACTTAACGGAAACTTTCCAAACAACTATACCGACTTGTTAAAGCTGAAAGGAATTGGAGAATATACCGCTGCTGCAATTGCATCGTTTGCCTTTGATGAAGTTGTTCCTGTAGTTGATGGAAATGTTTTTAGAGTGCTTTCAAGATATTTTGATGTTGATACCGATATTGCTTCGAGTGGTGCTAAAAAAGAATTCTCTGCTTTGGCAAAAGAATTAATACCTAGCGACAATCCAGCATTATTCAACCAAGCAATAATGGAATTTGGCGCTTTGCAATGCGTTCCAAAAAATCCGAATTGTGAAATTTGTATTTTTAATGGTAGTTGTGCCGCTTTACAAAAGAAAAAAGTCGCTAATCTTCCCGTAAAATTGAAGAAAACCAAAGTCACCAATCGCTACTTTAATTACATTATCTTTCTAGACAATGACCATAATACCATTATAAATAAAAGAACTGAAAAAGGTATTTGGCATAATTTATATGAATTTCCGGTTATTGAAACTCAAGAAGAATTAGATTTTGAAACTATAGCAATCAAAATCAATGAAAATTTCTCTGAAAACAAAATAACTTCGGTTGCTGTTTACAATAATCAGCAGATAATTCATAAACTTTCGCACCAAAAACTGCATATTAATTTTTATAAAGTGACACTTTCTAACAAAATAATAGACGGAATTAACCTGAATTCATTAAGAAATTTTCCTTTTCCGATAGTAATTTATAATTTTATTGAAAAGTATTCTATTTAATTTGTAATTTTGATTCTCAATTAGATTTAATCATGAACGGAACATTGAATAAAGTTATGTTAATTGGTCATTTAGGTGATGACATAAAAATGCACTATTTTGATGGAGGAAACTGCATTGGAAGGTTTCCATTAGCCACAAACGAAGTGTATATCAACAAATCAACCAACGAAAAAATCACTTCTACCGAATGGCACAATTTGGTGGTAAGAAATAAAGCTGCCGAAATTTGCGAAAAATATTTATCAAAAGGTGATAAAATATATATCGAAGGCAGAATAAAATCACGCCAGTGGCAAGCTGAAGACGGTACCACAAAGTATACTACGGAAATTCAAGTTACGGAATTTACTTTTTTGAATGTTAAAAAAGATTCTGAATCTAACAAACATAATCCAACATCAGAATCTAAAAACACTAACTTTGACTCACCTAATACTCCTATCGAAAACGATTTGCCGTATTAATTTTGTTTAACTAATTTCATTGAATTTGGACCCAGAGCCCAGTTTTAATTCTGTTTCAACTTTAGATGCCAATTTGGTTTTCGGAATAATTGGCATTCTTATTTTGCTTTTTTGTACCGCAATGGTAGCTGCTGCCGAAGTAGCACTTTTTTCTTTAACGCCTAAAAATCTTTCTGATTTAGCACAAAAGAATGCTTCAAAATCTGCATTAATAAATCAATTATTAGCAAAACCAAAAAAAACATTAGCCACAATTTTAGTTGCTAATAACTTTTTGCACATATCAATTGTAATACTTTTCTCATTTTCTCTTGATGCTGTTTTCTCAACCATTGCTTCGCCTATTTTAAAATTTATAGCGGAAGTGATTTTGGTTACTTTTTTAATTTTATTATTTGGAGAAGTTTTACCCAAAATTTACGCCAGCAGAAACAATATAAAATTTGCTTCGTTTATAGTTTATCCCTTATTGTTTTTAGACAAATTGCTTTCGCCGATTAGTATACCTATGCGGACTATCACGCTTTTTATTCAAGAGAAATTAGGAAAACAAAAAACGAATTTTTCTGTTGACCAATTGTCGCAAGCCTTAGAATTAACCTCAACAGAAGACACCTCTCACGAAGAACAAAAACTACTAGAAGGCATTGTTTCTTTTGGAAATACCGACACTAAACAGGTTATGAGCCCAAGGATTGACATCTTTGCATTGGAAATCGAAGAAACATTTGCCGAAATTTTTCCAAAAATTGTTGAAAAAGGATATTCACGAATTCCTGTTTATGAGGACAATATAGACCATATTGTTGGCGTTCTCTTTATTAAAGATTTGATTCCGCATATAAACAAAAAGGAATTTGAATGGAAAAGTTTGCTTAGAGAACCATTTTTTGTTCCAGAAAATAAAAAATTAGACGATTTACTAAAGGATTTTCAAAGCATGAAAAGTCACTTAGCAATTGTGGTTGATGAATACGGTGGAACTTCAGGATTGGTATCTCTAGAAGATGTAATCGAAGAAATTGTAGGCGATATTAGTGATGAATTTGATGATGAAAATATTAATTATTCCCAAATTGATGATAAAAATTATCTGTTTGAAGGAAAAATAAATCTGAAAGATTTTTACAGAATTATTGATGTTGACGAAAATTCTTTTGAAATCAGAAAAGGTGAAGCTGAAACATTAGCTGGATTTATTTTAGAAATATTAGGTAATTTCCCGAAAAAAGGACAAAAAATACAGTATGAAAACTGCTTATTTACAATAGAAGTGGTTGACAAAAAAAGAGTAAAACAAATAAAAGTAACTATTGATGGGTAAGAATTTTAAACATACAGTTGGAATGCTATTTGCATTTAGCGGATTGCTGTTCACAAGTTGCAAAGATGATGTTTTGCCAAAACCACCAAGTCAACTGCGATTGGAATATCCTGTAGCAAAATATGATGCTTTTGAAAACCATTGTCCATTTACATTCAATATGAATTCGGAAGCTGTCATAAAAGAAGAAAAAGAATGTGGTTTTACCATAAGCTATCCAAAAATGAAAGCTACAATTTATTTGACTTATAAACCGGTAAATGGCAACATCGATAAATTACTTAGAGACGCTCAAAAGTTGACTTATGAGCACGTAATCAAAGCAGATGATATCATTGAACAGCCTTATTTGAATGCCTCTAAAAAAGTTTATGGTATGTTTTATAAAGTTGATGGAAATGCGGCAACAAACTCCCAATTTTATGCCACTGATAGCGTTAAACATTTTTTAACGGCTTCGGTATATTTTTATGCAAAGCCTAATTTTGATTCCATTATGCCTGCCGCAGATTATATTCGAAATGATATGCAAACTTTGATGGAAACATTAAAATGGAAATAAAAAAAGGAACTCGATTGAGTTCCTTCTTGGTATTGTTGAATTATATAATTAAGCCTTAGTTTCAGTTTTTACATTAGAAACTTTATAGGTTTGACCGTCTCCTGTAGTTTCAACAGCTTTTACTAAATCGTCTGATTTTAATTTATCTAAATCGAAATTTACCGTCGCTTGCTTTTTATCAAAATCAACTTTAGCACTTTGAACACCTTCCATTTCAGATAATTTTTTCTCAATTGTTTTAGCACAACCATCTGGACAAGTCATTCCGTCAATTGTGAAGGATGCAGTTTCTGGTTTTACCGCAACTGCAACTTCTTTATTAGTTGCTGATTCAGTTGAGTCTTCCGCTGGTTTACTTGCACTATTTTTACAACCTACAAAAAGTACTGTTGCTAATGCTAACCCAACGATTGATTTTGAAAATTTCATTCTATATAAGTTTTAGTTATTTGTCTTTCAATTATTTTAGAACGACAAAATTACACTATTTTTTATATGACAATTCATAAAATTATGTCAAATTTGTTGCTTCAAATAAATCGCTATGCTAACCAAACAACTCAAATGGACTTTATTATTTGCGCTTGCTCTAATTTGGGGAAGTTCTTTTATATTAATTAAAAAAGGATTAGTCGGATTATCACCATATCAATTGGGTTCATTACGAATTATATTCACATCGTTATTTTTATTGATTATTGGATTTAGAAGTTTAACCGAAATCAAGCAATATCAATGGAAATATATTGCTATTACGGCTTTATTTGGAACTTTTTTGCCAGCTTTTCTTTTTGCAATTGCTGAAACTAAAGTAAGCAGTTCCGTTTGTTCGATATTGAATTCGCTTACACCTTTAAATACTTTATTAATTGGAATTATTGCTTTTGGAATGGCATTTAAACGAAGTCAATTTATTGGAGTTGTGATTGGTTTAATTGGTACAGCAATTTTAATATTTAACGGAAAACAAGAAGGTTCAAATGAGAACTACACCTATGCTGTATTAGTAATTATTGCTTCTATTTGTTATGCTTTGAATGTGAATTTGATTAAGAAATATTTATCAGATGTAAAACCATTAAGCATTACAACTGGTAATTTTAGTGTGATGTTGATTCCAGCATTGATTGTACTGTTTTCTACTAATTTCCTAGAAATTGTTCATTTGCCAGCAACACAACATTCAATGCTTTTCATAATGATTTTGGGAATTGTTGGGACTGGTATAGCTAATATTTTATTCTTCAAATTAATTCAAATGTCCTCCCCAGTATTTGCTTCCTCAGTAACTTATTTAATTCCAATTGTGGCTTTCTTTTGGGG
>CANCFZ010000082.1 GCA_947377425.1 Flavobacteriaceae bacterium | reverse complement strand
CCAGAACTATATTGAAAATGTGCCACAGTTTCCGTCAAGAACATAACTACTCCTGCCTTTAAAACATTATCTTGATAGGCATTAAAAAGAAGAATATTCTCTGGAAATAAATCCGCTAACTTTTCTATCTCCTCGTAAGAATGCACAGGTGAAACCCTAAATCGTTCTTGTAAATTCGGAATTAATATTTGATTCCAAAAACCGTTATAGCTTTTTTCTTCTTTAATTTCAATTCCCAATTCAGAAGCAATCTTTAAAGCTCTTTTTCTATTTCTATTGGGTTGGTAATCAATTTGCATGTCCATGGTTAAATAAACATCTGTTCTAAAAAGAGATGATTGCATCAAAAAAGCAACGTAATCCATTTCATCGGATATTGTTATATTGTAAATCTTTGGCAACAACTTTATTTCAAAATTTTCAACCCCATTAGTTTGCAAAAACTGCATGAGTTCCTTAACAATTGTAACATATTCTTTTATTCGAATATCTTCTTTAACCACTAAGGAACCGTAACTCAATCCTTGATGCGAGTAAACAGTAGCTCCTACTCTATTGGCAGGCAAGACAGCTATTAATTGATTTTCGTCAAATACTAATAATGAATAATCCTGAAATCTATCGGAATGGTATTCCATAAAATTTCTATGAAATAAAAAAGTAGCATTTTTGGCAACACTTATAAAAGTATTCCAAAGATTAAAATCTTGAGATTGATATAATGTAACTCGGTAGTGTTTCACTTCTATTTTTAAAACTTTGGGAAATTACACAATTATTTAATAGTATTTCCAAATTCAAAAGTAGTCATAATTAAAAATAATTAACTATTTTCGATGTCATAATTGTAAAACAAGATGAATTTTAAACTTCGTTTTCTGTTTTTAAGCATAATTCTCTGCTCTTTTTGTTCCATTTACGGGCAAAATATTTCTTTATACCATCAATTTAACGGACGTTATGATTTTATTTTCGTTGGAAATACAATGAATTTAGGCGAAAATAATATCACTGAAGGTTGTGAAGATTTATTGGTTACTGCATCAACAGCCAATTTGAATTTACCTTCAACTCAAGTTATACAAAGTGCATATTTATATTGGGCTGGTTCTGGTTTGGGTGATTTTAATGTAAAACTAAACGGCACTGATATAAATGCTCAAAGAACTTTTTCAAATAGTAGCATAACTTCAGGATTGCCTTATTTTAGTGCTTTTACAGATATTACCAGCCAAGTTATAAGCACTGGAAATGGAAACTACACACTTTCCGATTTAGATATTACTCAAACCTTAATCGATGAACCTGGTTATTGTAATAATAGAACCAATTTTGCAGGTTGGGCAATGGTAATTGTATATAAAGATGCTGCTTTACCTCTAAATCAAATCAATATTTATGATGGCTTAGAAAGTATTCCAAATGCTATCACTATCAATTTAAATAGTCTAAATGTTATTGATAATGCCGATGCTAAAATTGGATTTGTTGCTTGGGAAGGTGATGCAATTCTGGCTGTAGATGAAACCTTGCAAATCAATGGAACTATTTTAAGTAATCCGCCATTAAATCCAGCTGATAATGCGTTTAATGGAACTAATAGTTTTACTGGAAGCAATACACTATACAATATGGATTTGGATGTTTACAGCATTCAAAACAACATCAATATTGGTGACCAATCCGCACAAATACAGCTCACCTCTGGGCAAGATGTTGTGTTGATAAATGTGGTTGTTACTAAACTTAATAGTCAATTACCCGATGCAACCATTGTTTTAAATAACAGTAGTCAAACGTGTGATTCCAAAACCGTCACGCTTAATTATACCGTTTCTAATTTGAACTGTACTAATTCACTTCCTGCCGGAACTCCAATTGCTATTTATGCAAATGGACAACTTGTTGGGCAAACACAAACCACCACAATTATTCCAATTGACGGAAGTGAAAATGGACAAATAACGTTAACATTACCAAGCACAATTCCAACTGACTTTACATTAAAATTAGTTGTTGATGACAACGGAACGGGAACCGGAATTGTTACCGAGATTATTGAAAATAATAATACTTTTTCTCAAGCATTTTCACAATGGGAAATACCTAAATTTAATATTCTTGAACCATTAGTTTCTTGTAATGAAGGATTTACAAAAGGAACGTTCAATTTTTCAAATTATGAAGAATTGGTTAAATTGAATTCAACTGATATTGTCAAATTTTATGAATCATTTTCAGACGCCGAAAATCAATCCAATCCAATTTTAAATACTATTAATTATATAGCAACTACAACTCCAAAAGAAATTTTTATTAGAATTCAAAACGGACATTGTTATACAATTACTTCATTTTTATTAACCACAAGAAATTGCCCTCCAACTATATATAATTATGTTTCTGCCAATGGAGATGGAATGAACGATACTTTTTTTATTGATGGATTGCGAAACATCTTTTTAAATTATGAAATTGAAATTTACAACCGTTGGGGTAGGTTAATTTGGAAAGGAAATAGTCAAAATACCGATTGGGATGGATATGCAACTATAGGTTTTAAATTTGATACCAATCAATCCCCAAAAGGAACTTACTACTATATTCTAAATTTGAATGACACTGATTACAAAGAGCCATTAATTGGTTGGTTGTATTTGACAAAGTAAATTGGATATTCTAAAAATCTCAGTAAATTCGCCAAATAAATTTAAAAATTCAATTGAAACAAATTACTTCTATACAAAATCCATTCATTAAATCTTTAGTACTGCTACAAGAAAAAGCCAAAGCACGAAAACAAACTGGCACATTCTTGATTGAAGGCAAACGCGAAATTGAATTGGCTATCAAAGGAAAATATGAGATAGAAACCATTCTATTCCTTCCAGAATTGATTTCAAAAGATCAAATCACCAAATTATCAAATGACCAAATTGACTTCATAGAAATCAACAAAGAAGTATATCAAAAACTAGCGTATCGAGATACTACAGAAGGAATTTTAGCAATTGCAAAAACTAAATCTTTATCATTATCCGATTTAAAATTACCAAAAAATCCGTTGATTTTAGTAATGGAATCAATTGAAAAGCCTGGTAATATCGGTGCTATGTTACGCACTTGTGATGCAGCTAAAATTGATGCTGTAATCATAGCTAATCCTAAAACTGATTTATATAACCCAAATATTGTGCGTTCAAGTGTTGGATGTCTTTTTACTAATCAAATTGCAACAGGTACTACAGAAAATGTAATCCAATTTTTAAAAGATAAAAACATTGCTATTTTTGGTGCTACATTACAAAACTCTAATTTCTACCACACACAAGATTATACTATTCCTACAGCATTAGTTGTTGGAACTGAAGCAACTGGATTGACACACGCTTGGCGTGATAATGCTACACAAAATATTATCATTCCGATGCAAGGTGAAATTGATTCCATGAATGTTTCGGTAGCCTCAGCTATTTTATTATTTGAAGCAAAAAGACAACGCGGATTTTGATTTAAAAACAAAAATAAAACATGAAAAAATTATTATTTATTGCAATTGCAACATTTACAACTACTCTTTCGTTTGCACAAATTAAAGAATCTAAACTTGATGATGTTGTAGCAAGAACGATGAAAGCCTTTAATGTTCCAGGAATAGCAGTTGCTATTGTAAAAGATGGAAAAGTGGTTATTTCTAAAGGCTACGGAGTTACCAACATCAATACGCAACAAAAAGTTGACGGCAATACGCTTTTCGGAATCGCTTCTAATAGTAAAGCCTTTACAACTGCTGCACTAGGAATGTTAGTTGACGAAAAGAAAATCAATTGGGACGATAAAGTAATTCAATACATTCCTGAATTTAAAATGTATAACGATTATGTAACCAACGAATTTACTATTAGAGATTTACTAACACATCGAAGCGGATTGGGTTTAGGCGCTGGAGATTTAATGATTTGGCCAGATGGTCACAACTTTACTCCAAAAGATATTATTAAAAACATTCAATATTTAAAACCGGTTTCTGGCTTTAGAGCCGAATACGATTATGACAATTTACTTTATGTTATAGCGGGAGTAGTAATCGAACGCGTATCAGGAAAATCATGGTGCGAATTTGTAGAAACTAAAATCATGAAACCGTTGCAGATGAACAATAGTGCAGCTTCATGGCGAAGATTAAAAGATACAACCAATACAATTGTACCACACGTTCCTACTAATGGTAAATTAGAAATAATTAAACGCTATACCAATCCAATTTTTGATGCTGCCGCTGGAATTTATTCAAGTACTAACGACATGAGCAAATGGGCGATTGCACAACTAAAAAATGGAAAATACGGCGAGAATGACCAAAATCAATTGTTTAGTGAAGTAGTTCATAAAGAAATGTGGACACCACAAACTATATTGCCAATAACAGGAATGAAACCTTATAATTGTAATTTTAAAACTTATGGTTTAGGATGGCAATTGAGTGATATTAATGGACATTTACAAGTTTCTCATACTGGTGGATTGGATGGAATTGTAACACAAACTATTTTATTTCCAGAAATTCAATTAGGAATAATTGTATTGACCAATCAACAATCGGGTGCTGCTTTTAATGCAATTTCAAATACAATCAAAGACAGTTATTTGGGTTTAAAATATCCAGATCACGTAGACGCATTATATAATGAAAGAAGACAAAAAGAAGTCAATGCCGATAAAATAACCGATGAAGTTTCTGCTAAAGTTGATGAAAATCAAATGAAAAGAATCAAAATTGATCCTATCAAATTTATGGGAACTTATGTTGATAAATGGTTTGGAGAAATAGCTATTTATGCCACAAAGGGAACTTTACGATTTGCATCAAAACGCTCACCAAGATTAGCTGGTTCTATCTTTTTGTATGACAACAATACTTTTGTAGTACGATGGGATAACCAAAGTTTTCATGCCAATGCTTTCATTTACTTTGATGTTGATGAAAATGGCAAAGGAATTCATTTCAAGATGAAAGCCATTTCTCCATTGACCGATTTTAGTTATGATTTTCAAGATTTAGATTTTGTTAGATTGATAGAATAAAGAGCAATGTTCACAAAATAGCAATTCCAAATTTCATTAATTTATTTAATGAAATTTGGAATTTTTTATTGCAGTTTCAATAATAATTCCTATTTTTAGCTAATAGAAGAATTGGCTATGACAGAAATCGATTTAGAAGCAGAAAAGAAAGCATTAGCGCGCGAATACAAAGAACTACTTCGTATTAGTTATCAAACACTTACGCCTGAAGACAAAAAACTCATCCGTAAAGCATTTGATGTAGCTGTTGATGCACACAAAGACCAACGAAGAAAATCGGGTGAAGCTTATATCTTTCACCCCATTGGTGTCGCAAAAATTGTTGCTTCTGAAATCGGACTTGGAGCAACAGGAATTGCAGCCGCATTATTGCATGATGTTGTAGAGGATACTCCAATTGCTGTTGAGGATTTAGAAAAAATGTTCAATCCAAAAATTGCTCAATTGGTTGAGGGTTTAACCAAAATCTCTCAGGTAAAAAAAGACATGAACATCTCAATGCAAGCGGAAAATTTCCGTAAAATGTTATTGACACTCAATGATGATGTTCGTGTTATCTTAATCAAAATAGCCGACCGTTTGCACAATATGCAAACAATGGATTCGATGCCCGATTACAAACAAGTAAAAATAGCATCTGAAACTTTATACATTTATGCACCACTCGCCCATCGATTGGGATTGTATAACATCAAAACAAAACTAGAAGATTTAGGTTTGAAATATACCGAACCAGCTGTTTATAATGACATTATAAGCAAAATAAAAGAAACTAAAGAAGAACAAGATGAATACATCAAATTGGTCTCTGATGTTTTAAAAACTTCATTAAATGAAGAAGGTGTTGATTATATTATAAAAGGTCGTCCAAAGTCTATTTATTCTATTCGCAGAAAAATGTTAGCTCAAAATGTAAGTTTTGATGAAGTTTACGACAAATTTGCTCTTCGTATAATTTACAAATCAACTCCTCACGAAGAAAAATTCTTAGCATGGAAAATATACTCTATAGTTACTGACCATTACCGCCCAAGTCCGAGTCGTTTACGAGATTGGATTTCTTCACCAAAATCTACTGGATATGAAGCCTTACACATTACTGTTATGGGACCAAAAGGACGTTGGGTAGAAATACAAGTGCGAAGTGAACGAATGGATGAAATTGCCGAAAAAGGATACGCAGCACATTACAAATACAAACAAGGAGCTACAGAAGAAAACGGTTTAGATGTTTGGTTGAATCTTTTAAAAGAAGCACTTGAAAACTCCGAAACAAATGCAGTTGATTTTGTTGAAGATTTTAAAATGAATTTGTATGCCAAGGAAATCTTTGTCTTTACTCCAAAAGGTGAAATTAAATCACTTCCAAAAGGTGCCACTTCATTAGATTTTGCTTTTAGTATTCACTCCGAAATCGGAATTAAAACTCGCGGAACTCGTGTCAATGGTAAGTTAGTGCAATTAAATCACGAATTAAAAAGTGGTGACCAAATTGAAGTAATTACTTCTGCGAATCAGAAACCAACTCTGCACTGGCTTGATTATGTGACTACATCGAGAGCCAAAAATAAAATTAGGAACGTACTTAACGAAGATACCAAAAAAATTGCCGAAGAGGGAAAGGAATTGCTAACTCGAAAATTGAAACATTTAAAAATCACTTTAAATGAAGGTGTAGTTAATGAATTGGTTATTTTCTTCAAACTAAAAACAAGTTTAGATTTATTTTATAGAGTTGGTATTGGAGCCATTGAAAACCAGCAGATGAAAGATTATGCTGCTCAAAAAAGTAATACACTTATCAATTTCTTTAAAAATAAAATTAAACGTTCACCGAGTTCAGCACCTGATGATATTCACAGACCCGAATTATCAACCAATTATGATTTATTAGTTTTTGGAAAAGAAATGGATCGTTTAGATTACAAACTCTCAAGTTGTTGTAATCCAATTCCGGGTGACGAAGTGTTTGGATTTGTAACCATAAACGAAGGAATTAAAGTACATAAAAAAGATTGTCCGAATGCCATTTCCTTGCAATCTAATTATGCTTACCGAATTATGCAAGCCAAATGGATTGACTCTTCGCAACAAGAATTCAATGCTATCATAAAAATTACTGGAATGGATACTTTAGGATTAACCAACGAACTAACGAAAGTAATTTCCAATCAAATGCACGTAAATATTCAGAGTATTTCTTTAAGCGGTGATGCAGGTATTTTTAAAGGGCAAGTTGTAGTCATAGTTCAAAACAATACTATCTTGAAAAAATTGATAGATAACATCAAAAAAATTGATGGAATTGAAAAAGTTTCAAGAGTTTATAATAATTAGGCAGAACGATTATTAACAATAGTTTATAACTTTTAAAGTCTTAAACATTTAAACTTCTAAACTAAAAAATTATCTTTGCCAGATATGACACAAATTGCATCAGATAATACTAAAAATCAAGAAATCGTAAAAGGTGTTTTTACGGCTTATCTTGAGAACAAAGGACATCGTAAAACGCCAGAACGCTACGCCATCCTTCAGGAAATCTATGATAATGAAGAACATTTTGATATTGAAAATTTATACATCAAAATGAAAAACAAGAATTATCGCGTGAGTAGGGCAACGTTGTACAATACCATAGAATTACTTCTCGATTGCGGATTGGTACGTAAACATCAATTTGGACAAAATCAAGCACATTACGAAAAGTCTTATTTTGACAAACAACACGACCATATTATCATGACGGATACTGGCGAAGTAATTGAGTTTTGCGATCCTAGAATTCAAACCATAAAACAAACAATAGAAGATATTTTTGGAATAGAAATTCACAATCATTCTTTGTATTTTTATGCTAATAAGAAAAAATAAAAAGTGATTTGTTTATTAGGTAATTCGGGATTTCAGGATTACAAATAACCAAATCCACAAATTAACTACAAACAATAAACAACAACACAATGACCGTAGATTTACTACTCGGATTACAATGGGGCGATGAAGGAAAAGGAAAAATCGTTGACGTTCTTACTTCAAAATATGACATCATCGCTCGTTTTCAAGGCGGACCAAACGCTGGACATACTTTAGAATTTGACGGAATTAAACACGTTTTAAGAACCATTCCTTCTGGAATTTTTCATGATAATAACATTAATGTTATTGGAAATGGAGTTGTGATAGATCCAGTGGTTTTCAAAAGCGAAATTGATGGTTTGGCGAAATTCAATTTGGACATCAAATCGAAATTAATCATTTCAAGAAAGGCTCATTTAATTTTACCAACACATAGATTGCTTGATGCTGCTTCTGAAGCTTCAAAAGGTAAAGCTAAAATTGGTTCTACACTTAAAGGAATTGGACCAACTTATATGGACAAAACTGGTAGAAACGGAATTCGTGTTGGCGATATTGAATTAGAAGATTTTAAAGAACGTTACAGAGCATTGGCGGACAAACACGAAGCGATGATTGCTTTCTACAATGTTGACATTCAATACAATTTACCAGAATTAGAAAAGGAATTTTTTGAAGCCATTCAAGATTTACAAAAATTAACTTTTATTGACAGCGAAGAATATTTAGCACAAGCACAAAAAGCAGGAAAATCAATTTTATGTGAAGGCGCACAAGGTTCGTTATTGGATGTTGATTTTGGTACCTATCCATTTGTAACCTCTTCAAACACTACAGCTGCTGGTGCTTGCACCGGTTTAGGAATTGCACCAAACAAAATCAAAGAAGTTTACGGAATTTTCAAAGCTTACACCACTCGTGTTGGTTCTGGACCATTTCCTACAGAAGATTTTGGCGATGCTGGAGACGTTATGGCAAGTGTAGGAAACGAATTTGGCTCTGTAACAGGAAGAAAACGTCGTTGTGGTTGGTTGGATTTAGTTGCTTTGAAATATGCAGTTCAAGTAAATGGAGTAACCCAATTAATGATGATGAAAGGCGATGTTTTGTCTGGATTTGAAACTTTAAAAGTATGTACGGCATACAACTATAAAGGAAAAGTGATTCATCATTTACCTTACAATATTGAAGAAGAAAACGTAACACCAATATATACCGAATTCAAAGGTTGGAAGGCTGATTTAACAGGAATGACCACCTATAACGAACTGCCGAAAGAGTTAACAGAATATATTGAATTCATCGAAAAAGAAGTTGAAGTACCAATAAAAATAGTTTCTGTTGGTCCGGATAGAAAACAGACGATTACGAGATAATATCTGGTAATCCTAGATTAAAATCCACATTATTTTAAAGTACATTACCATATAAATAACTAAAATCACATCCTAACGATGTGATTTTTTTATTATGGTTATCATTCGAACAATTACTGTTTTAAAAATATAAATGGTCTTAAAAAAAA
>CANCFZ010000081.1 GCA_947377425.1 Flavobacteriaceae bacterium | reverse complement strand
TTTTCATGCAAAAGAAAATAAAATTTTTGTAGCTGATTTAGGAACCGATGCTATAGAAATGATTCCATTTAATGAAAAGGCTGTCTCATTTTTACAAGAAAACAAAGCGCAATCGTTTAAAGTTCCAGCAGGTTCTGGTCCACGACATTTGGTTTGGAATAAAACTGGAACTCGATTGTACGCAACATTTGAACTGACCAATGAAGTTGGCGTTTTTGAATATCATAACAATCAGTTGAAACTTATACAAACTATTGCATTAACAGCTCCTACCAAAAGTGGTTCGGCAGCTGAATTGCGTTTGAGTGATAATGGAAATTATTTGTACGCTTCAGTAAGAGGAAACGACAATCAAATTGTGGTCATGAAAACCAATGAAGTTGGAAATTTAGAAGTTATCCAAACTATAAAAACGGCGAAAACACCACGAAATTTTATATTGACTGACGACCAAAAGAATATTCTAGTTGCTACTCAAAACTCTAGTTTGATTTCGGTATTTGATAGAGATAAAAAAACTGGTTTGCTAAAAGCCACTTCAAGTGAGTTGACTATTAACAAACCAGTTTATTTGTTTCCGTTTTAGACTTTTATCTTCTAATTCTATTTTGAGTAATAATTCCTTTCAATTTTCCTTTTAAATCTTCGCCACAGTCATAAACCATTTGTTCGTTACTTGGAAACGGAACAGCTCTTTTATCAAAATAAGACAAATAACTATCGTCACAAGCTTTTTTATCACCATTGAAAGTAGCATAAATATTTTCAAAAGTAAATTCGCTAGTTAATGGATAAGTGTCAATTAACTGATTGTTAGTGAAGTTAATATAATCAATTTTTGCAGTTACCTGAACCGTTTTAAATTGTCTTGATTCATAAACAGTTGCACGAATTGTTTTAAAATTATCTACCATAATTACATGTCCCAAACTATCTTTTACTTGATGACCTTGAGCGTTCAAAAGTGGTTTTGTTCCTTCTTTAATTTGTTTTTCTTTGATTAATTCTTTCTCTTTAATTTGCTCTGGAGAAATATTTATTTGACGAAAGTTTACAATAATTCCGTAATCATAAGTAATTCCTTTTTGACGGTTACTGTGGTAAATAGTCCAATTGTCGTTCAATCCAAAAGTACTAAAGTCTAGTAAGTCATTTTCCAAACGAATTGGAATTACCATATTGGTTTCGTTTTTAGTGTAAACGCTTACGAAATCTGTTCCTTTTAATTTAGCTTCATTAATCAAACTTGCTACATCTTTGTAATTGGAAGACAATCCATTAAGATAAGTCAAATCATCATAAGCACGTCGGAAACTCATTTTGTCTTTAGTAGCTAATAATGCTTTTGAATTGTCATATAAATGTTTAGCCAAAGCATTTTTACTATTTATAATTTGATCAGAATAATCTTCAAATGGAAAAATAGCGGTTCTATTTTCTTTAATTAATCGCAAAGGCAAAACAGGTTTGATTAACTCTTGACGGTTGTTCAATTGCAAATAAGTATTGTAAATTTTCTCAGTATTACTTGGATTTGCATCTTTAAAAAGTAAATTGATGTTTTGTAAATCACGTTCTTTCGCTTTCGCAAATGCCTCTTCCAAAAGATAGATGTAATCTTGTTTTCCTTTGGCATCTTTACGGTTTTTTAAACCATTTACTGCTGTTTGAATAGCCGCATCATAATCGCCAGAGGTTAGCGATTCTCTAGTTTGTCTAACGCCACAAGAAGTGATTAGCACAAAAAAGGTTAGGAGTAATGTAATTTTCTTCATGGTGTATAGTTTTAAAGTTACTAATTGGAGCTATCCAAAAAGCAAGCCAAAGTATAAAAAGACTAAATTATTTTCTAACAAAAGGTGGCAATAACTTACTAGAAACCTCACCAAAACCAATTCTTACTGAGCTATTTTGGCAATATCCTTTCATGATAACAGTATCATTATCATTGATGAATTTACGTTCCGAACCGTCATTTAATTTTAGAGGTTTTTGTCCGCTCCAAGTTAATTCTAGCATAGAACCTAAACTATCTTCAGTTGAGCCAGAAATAGTTCCAGAACCCATCATATCACCTGAATTTACTCGACAACCGTTAGAAGTATGATGTGTTAATTGTTGACACATTGACCAATACATGTATTTGAAATTAGATTTAGAAACTAAAGTCGCCTCAGCTTTTTCAGGTTCGATATAAACTTCAAGGTTAATATCATAAGCGTGTTTTCCTTTTTGTTGCAAATAGGGAAGAGGTGTTGGTTCTTGTTTTGGGCCTTTCACTCTAAAAGCTTCCAAAGCATCCATCGTTACAATCCAAGGCGAAATTGACGAAGCAAAGTTTTTGGCTAAGAATGGTCCTAGTGGTACGTATTCCCATTTTTGCATATCTCTTGCGCTCCAATCGTTTAGTAAAACCATTCCGAAAATATAATCTTCGGCTTCATTAATTGGGATATTTTCACCCATTATGTTGGCATCTGTTGTAATGAAAGCAGTTTCTAATTCAAAATCTACTAATCTTGAAGGTCCAAAAACAGGTGTTGTTTCTCCGTTTGGTAATGTTTGTCCCATCGGTCTATGAACTGGAATTCCTGACGGAACAATTGTAGAACTTCTACCGTGATAACCTACCGGAATGTGAAGCCAGTTTGGTAACAAAGCATTGGCAGGGTCACGAAACATTTTGCCAACATTAGTTGCATGTTCTTTACTGGAGTAAAAATCAGTATAATCACCAATTTGTACAGGCAAAAGCATTTCAATATCACTAATATTAAAAATCACGAACTCTCTGTGTTCTTTATTATCTCTAAGTTTAGGATTGTTTTCGTCGAATAAATCGGCTAAACGATTTCGGACAAGTCGCCATGTTTTTTTACCATCGGAAATAAAATCGTTTAAGGTATCTTGCATGAACATATCGTCGGTTAATTCGATTCCTTCAAAATAACCTAATTGTTGTAGTGCTCCCATATCGATAGCGCTATCTCCAATTCTGGTTCCGATTGTGATAACATCTTCTTTGGTTAAAAAGACTCCAAAAGGAATGTTTTGAATAGGAAAATCACTATTTTCAGGAACTGTAATCCATGATTTTCTACTTGGGTCGTTAGCTAAATTTGGCATATTTGGGTTGTTGATTTGTTGTTGAAAAATTTGTAATCAAATATATCATTTTGAATTTATTTGACAAACATATTTCGTAATTTTGAAAAGTTTTTAACGAAAAATCAAAATAAATGCAACGCGACGAACAAATTTTTGACTTAATTCTTGATGAACAAGACAGACAAATACATGGAATAGAGCTTATTGCCTCAGAAAACTTTGTTAGCGACCAAGTAATGGAAGCAGCAGGATCTTGTTTAACAAATAAATATGCTGAAGGTTATCCTGGCAAACGTTATTATGGCGGCTGTGAAGTGGTAGATATTGTAGAACAAATAGCAATTGACAGAGCCAAAGCTTTATTTGGAGCTGACTATGCAAACGTACAACCGCATTCGGGTTCGCAAGCCAATACAGCAGTATTTGCAGCTTGTTTGCAACCAGGAGATAAAATTTTAGGATTTGATTTGTCTCATGGTGGACATTTAACTCATGGTTCTCCTGTAAATTTTTCTGGAAAATTATATACCCCAAGTTTTTATGGTGTAGAACCAGAAACAGGACAATTTGATTATGATAAAATTCAGGCAATCGCTACTAAAGAGCAACCTAAAATGATTATAGCAGGTGCATCAGCTTATTGCCGTGACATGGATTTTAAGCGTTTTAGAGAAATTGCAGATTCAGTTGGAGCCTTATTGTTAGCTGATATTTCACATCCGGCAGGATTAATTGCTAAAGGATTGATGAATGATCCTATTCCGCATTGTCATATTGTAACAACTACAACTCACAAAACATTACGAGGACCAAGAGGCGGAATGATTATGATGGGTAAAGATTTTGAAAACCCTTGGGGATTGACTACTCCAAAAGGTGAAATAAGAATGATGTCTCATATATTGGATATGTCGGTTTTTCCAGGAAATCAAGGTGGTCCATTAATGCATATTATTGCGGCTAAAGCAGTTGCTTTTGGAGAATGTTTGACAGATGAGTTTTTTAGATATGCCATTCAAGTTCAAAAAAATGCTAAGGCAATGGCAGCAGCATTTAATAAAAGAGGTTATAATTTAATTTCTGGAGGAACGGATAATCACATGATGTTGATTGACTTGAGAAATAAAAATATTACAGGAAAAGAAGCTGAAAACGCATTAGTAAAAGCCGAAATTACAGTAAACAAAAATATGGTGCCGTTTGACGACAAATCGCCATTTGTAACTTCAGGAATACGAATTGGTACACCTGCAATAACAACAAGAGGATTGGTTGAAGAAGACATGGAGACCGTTGTTGACTTCATCGACAGAGTATTAATGAATCATACGAATGAAGAAATTATAGTGCAAGTAGCTGAGGAAGTGAATGATATGATGAGTGAAAGAGCCATGTTTGTGTTTTAACAAATTGTTAATAACAATCTTAATAACAACCTTCGTAGTGTAAAATCTACGGAGGTTTTTTTGTTAATTTTAAACAAAAATATTTATTTTAGTAACCCTTACCTTGTAAATATAAATATGAGAAAAATATTGGTAATTTTAATATTATCTTTTGTTCAAACAATGTATTCACAACAGACTAACATTTACCATGTTGTTTCTAGTGGTGAGACTTTGTCTAAAGTTGCTCAAAAATATAAGATAACTCCCTATGATATAATTAAACTAAATCCAAATGCTGTTAATGGTATTAAGGAGAAAGAAGTTTTAATTATTCCAAAAACAATGGCCGATTCTAATAATTTGCCAGTTCAAAACGTTTCAAATATTCCGCTCGAAAAAAAGCAAGATGATTTAATTCATGTTGTACAGCCAAAAGAAACAAAATTTGGAATTTCTAAATTATATGGAATAACTGTTCAACAGTTGGAGGAGAAAAATCCAAATATTGTTGCTGGTTTGCAAGTTGGTCAGAAACTAAAAATTAATGGAGCTACAACTAGTTTTATACAAGATTTATCTAAAGTAACTGCTACAACAGATTTTGATTCAAAATTTGAATATGTTGTTTTGCCTGGTGAAACATTGTATGGAATCTCCAAAAGAAATGAACTAACTGTTGGTGAGTTAACCAAATTCAATACAACAGTATTAAATGGAGTTCTTAAAAGTGGTCAAAGATTGACTATTCCAACAAGAAAAGGATTTGTTGCAAATGCCAGCTCGTTGGTTATTGCTTCGTCAAATTCAAAACATCATTTGGTAGAGGCAAAAGAAACTAAATTTGGACTTTCAAAAAGATATGGAATTACAATTGAGCAATTAGAAAACTTAAACCCACAAATTGTTAAAGGACTTCAAATTGGACAAAAAATCACTATTCCTTCATTTTACACAGGAAAAGAAGATATTGCTGAGGTTATAGTTTCAAAAGAAGTTGAAGAAAAGGCTCTGGTTGTGAAAGTTGTAGATTCTAAAGTTGATGTTAAATCTTCAAAATCTAATTTCAATGGAGAGTATGTGAATTATCAAGTTCAGCCAAAAGAAACTCTTTTCGGACTTTCTAAAAAAGCTGGAATGAGTGTTTCTGAGTTTACAGTTTTAAATCCTAAATTGGTTGATGCAGTTCAAATTGGTATGATTGTGAAAATGCCAAAGAGTGCAAATGTTGTAGCTTCAACGGTTGTTATTGCTGAAAAAGCGAAAATCACCACTAAAGAGCCGGTTATTCAAAAGATTGTTGAAACAGTAAATAATTATCAAGATTTAACTTCAACTTTGGACAAGTCGGTAAAAAAACAAGTTGCAATTGTTATGCCTTTTGATGAAGTTAAATATAAAGAGTATTTGTCTGACTCGTCTGATTTTAAAAAAGTTAAAGATGAGTTTGTTCGATATAATTTAGAATTTTATTCTGGTGCGTTAAAAGCCATAGATTCTTTAAAATCACTTGATTTGAATGTGGATGTTAAATTGACGGAATTGCAAAATTCATCTGACGAAACTGTAGTAAAAAATATAATAGAAGGTGATGATTTGAGTAAATCAAATGCAGTTTTTATGCCTTTTTATAACGAAAAAGCTATGCAAACGGCTTCCAGTTTAAGTTCTAAGAATGTTCCAGTAATTACCAGTCAATTTGTATCAAATGAAAATGGAATTTCAAATTTATATGTTGGAATTACATCAGAATTTGAAATTAGATTGCAAATGTTGAATTATTTGAAATCTAAAAATGCTAATATTATTGTGGTTAATAGCACTAATAGGGTTGATAGTAAAAATTCAATTTTGCAAATATTTCCTGATGCAAAATTCGTCAAAGTTTCCGATAGAAATGTTGTAGATGCTGATGGGTTAAGACCAATGTTAGTTAAAAACAAGCTAAATTATGTTGTTTTAGATACCGATAAAAGCGGAATGATAATAAGCGCTACTAATGTATTGTTGAATGAATCAATCGATTATCAAATTCAGATTGTAGTTTTGGAGCCTTCTTTGTTGTCAAATTACGAAACGGTTTCATCAATAAGAATTAATATTTTAAAAATGATGTATCCTTCCTATAGTTCTTTAGGACAATCTTTAAAATTAGATAAATTTAATGAAAAGAATTTGGTTCAAGGAAGTCAGAATTTCTTATTAGGATTTGATTTAACTTTTGATACTTTGTTGCGATTGTATCAGAATAAAGGATTTGAAAATTCAATAAAAGAAGATGTAACAGAGCGTTTAAAATATAAATTTCAGTACATAAATAAATCAGGTTATAATTCAAATAATGGATTTTATATTCTTCAGCATGATACTGATAATATTGTTAAAGTGTTGAATTAAAATTATAATTTTTTATGTGACTGCTCTATTTGATTAATGAATCCTTTGTGGGATTTTATAAATAATAATTGTCTTAAAAATAGGTTTTGGCTTATGATAAAAAATATACTCGGTAAAAAAAAGTTAAATAAATTTTACCTATTCTTTTTCTTACTCCTTGGATTAAGTAAAGGGTTTTCGCAGTGTCCTACAGTTGTTAATGCAACACAAACGTTTTGTAATACTCAATCTTCAACGATAGCCAGTTTAGTAGCTACAAATAATGGAAATGGAGTGGTTTGGTATGCTACGGCTACTTCAACAACTCCATTGACTTCATCAACAGGATTAGTTAATGGCGAAGATTATTTTGCAGATGATAACTCAGGTTCGTGTGGTGTCAGACAACAGGTTGTCGTTACTATATATTCTGCTCCAACAGGTCAAAATTTTCAAGGAGTTTGTGTTGATAACTCTTCACAAGCTACAATTGCAAGTCTAATTGCTACTGGAAATAACATTCAATGGTACACAACGCCGACTGGAGGTTTGCCTTTGGCTTCAACTAATGTTGTCAATGATAACACTATCTATTATGCAAGTCAAACAAACCCAATTACAGGATGCCAAACCTCAAGATTGTCAGTTTTTGTTAATGTAGGAGTTGTTCCAGTTCCAACAGGTAGTTCCAATCAAACATTTTGTAATGATATATCGAATCCACCTACTGTAGCAAATTTGGCCGCAAGTGGAGTAAATAATTGGTACTCTACATCATCTTCTGCAATTCCATTGGATGTTTCTACGCCATTAGTTAATGGACAAAGTTATTTTGCTACAACATTGGATCCACCATGTGAAAGTATTACTCGATTAGAAGTAGCAGTAACGCTATCATCACCAAATAACTCTGGAACTAATGGCTCTCTTCAGATTTGTTCTAATCAAATTGTGGGTAATCCAATTCATAATTTATTTGATAGTTTAGGAGGCACACCAGACACGACAGGAGTATGGACTGGTTCAATAACAACTACAAATGGCAATTTAGGAACTGTTGATGTCTCAACAATGACAGCTGCCGGAAGTCCTTATGTTTTTACTTATACAGTTAATAATTTAGTTTGTGCACCAAGTTCATCAACAGTTACAATTGTAATTTCTGATCCTAAAAATGCAGGAACTAATAATTCATTGACGGTTTGTAGTAATGCTCCTTCTCAAAATTTATTTACACTTTTGGGAGGAACGGCTCAAGTTGGCGGAGTTTGGTCTCCAGTTTTAGCAAGTGGAACAGGAGTATTTAATCCAGCTTTTGATTCTTCTGGTTCGTATACTTACACGGTCTCTGGTATTGCTCCATGTGGAAATGCTACAGCTACTATTAATGTAACCGTTATTCCAAAAGCAAATGCAGGAACTAATGGTTCATTGGCATTATGTTCAAATGATCCAAGTCAAGATTTATTTGGAAGCTTAGGAGGAACTCCTCAAGCTGGTGGAGTTTGGTCTCCAGTTTTAAATAGTGGAACAGGAATTTTTAACCCAGCAATTGATGCTGCAGGAGTTTATACTTATACGGTTACAGGAACTCCTCCATGCTCTAATGCTACTGCAACTATTACAGTTACAATTACTCCAAATGTCACTCCAACGTTTACAGCATTAGGGCCTTATTGTCAGAATGATATACCAGGAGTTTTGGTAAGTCCATCAACAAATGGAATTACTGGGACATGGTCACCTGCAACAATTTCAACTTTAACAGTAGGAACACAGACTTATACTTTTACACCAACAGCTGGACAATGTGCTACTACAGCTATAATGAATGTTACGATTACGGCACCGGTAGTTCCAACGTTTACACAGTTAGGACCTTATTGTCAGAATGATATGCCAGGAGTTTTGGTAAGTCCATCTACAAATGGTATAACAGGAACTTGGTCACCAGCTACAATTTCAACTGCAACAGTAGGAACACAGACTTATACTTTTACACCAACAGCTGGACAATGTGCTACTACAGCAACAATGAGTGTTACGATTAAGGCACCGGTAGTTCCAACGTTTACTGAGTTAGGACCTTATTGTCAGAATGATATACAAGGAGTTTTGGTAAGTCCATCAACAAATGGAATTACAGGAACTTGGTCACCAGCAACAATTTCAACTGTAACTGTAGGAACACAAACGTATACTTTTACACCAGCTTTGGGACAATGTGCTACAACAGCAACAATGGATGTCACGATTACTTCACTAATAGTTCCAACGTTTACACAGTTAGGACCTTATTGTCAGAATGATATACCAGGAGTTTTGGTAAGTCCATCAACAAATGGAATTACAGGAACTTGGTCACCAGCAACAATTTCAACAGCTACAGTAGGAACACAAACGTATACTTTTACACCAACAGCAGGACAATGTGCTACTACAGCTATAATGAATGTTACCGTAACCGGTACACTTCCAACGTTTACACAGTTAGGACCTTATTGTCAGAATGATATACCAGGAGTTTTGGTAAGTCCATCAACAAATGGAATAACAGGAACTTGGTCACCAGCTACAATTTCAACTGTAACTGTAGGAACACAGACTTATACTTTTACACCAACAGCAGGACAATGTGCTACTACAGCTATAATGAATGTTACCGTAACCGGTACACTTCCAACGTTTACAGCATTAGGGCCTTATTGTCAGAATGATATACCAGGAGTTTTGGTAAGTCCATCAACAAATGGTATAACAGGAA
>CANCFZ010000080.1 GCA_947377425.1 Flavobacteriaceae bacterium | reverse complement strand
ACTCGTGAAATTGAATTAAATGGAACTATCACTTTATTAAGCGATGTGAAATTGTCTAATTGGAAAATGAACACGACTTCGGTAATTGAAAGTTTTAATTGGAGTGAAAGTCCGACAATATTGGTTGCTGGAAAGAAAGTTCCAATAACTTACATAATAAATCCAACTTTGTCAATTTTTAAATCTAAAATGGCTAAAAAAATTGATGCTGCTATAGAAAAATCATGCAATTTCAAACCTTATGTTTTGAATGTTTTGCAAACTATGAGTACGCCATTTGAAACTAGTCCACAATATGAAGCTTGGTTTAAAATGAATCCAATTGAAGTTTATGTAACGGATGCTGTAATCCAAAAAAGTAAAATAAGCATGGATTTGGGATTGAAATGCACCATGCAGACTATGGTTGGCGAACAACCTAAAACCACATTTGACAAAAATGCTATCTCATTTAAACCCGTAACCAAAGTTCCAGATAAAACTACTGCTACTGTTGCTGCAATTTCTACTTATGAAAGTGCTTCGCGAATTATTACTAAAAACTTTCAAGGAAAAGAATTTACCTCTGGAAGTAGAAAAATTGTGGTTCAAAAAGTAGATTTATGGGCAAAAGACGGCAAGATGATTATTGAACTCGATATGACTGGAAGCATTAACGGAAGTATTTACTTGAGTGGCATTCCGAATTATAATACCATTACCAAAGAAATTTATTTTGAGCAAATGGATTATGTTTTGAACACCAAAGGACTTTTAACCAAAACAGCTAACTGGCTTTTGCAAGGTGTGATTCTGAAAAAAATTCAAGAAAGTTGTCGTTATTCTATTAAAGAAAATTTGGATGAAGGAAAGAAAAGTTTGCTGCCTTATTTGAATAATTATTCGCCTATGAAAGGTGTTTTTATAAATGGAACGATGAATGATTTTGAATTTGAAAAAGTGGAATTGACTAATAATGCTATTATTGCTTTTATTACTACTATTGGAAAGATGAATGTGAAGATTGATGGAATGGAATAATTACGCTTTCTTCTTTTTGTACATTCTATAAACCACCACACCAACAATTACTACTAGAATATAAGGAATTACCATCAAATATACTATTCCGTCGTTTACTGCTTCGGCTTTCATTGTGTTTCCTTCGCTTTCTAATGAGGCGCGACACATGGCGCATTGGGCATTTGTTTGCAGAGAAAAAATAAAAAAAATAAGAAACAAAATTCCTTTAGAAAAGAATACACTTCTTCCAACTTCCAACTTCCAACTTCCAGGTTTAATTAACATAATAAGGCGCAATCATTAAGTAAACAATAACACCCGTTACTGCAACGTATAACCATAATGGAAATGTAATTCGAGCTAATTTTTTATGTCTGTCAAATTGAGAAGATAAAGCTCTAACATAAGTAAACAAAACTAAAGGAATGATTATGATTGATAAAGCAATATGCGTAATCAATAAGAAGAAGTAAACATATCTTATAATTCCTTCTCCGCCAAATTTAGTCGGTTCAGCTGTCATGTGATAAGCTACATACATTAACAAAAAAACTACTGAACAACCAATTGCTGATGTCATTAGTTTTTCATGTAAAACACGATTTCCGTTTTTGATAGCTCTGACTGCTAAAACCAACAATATTGCTGTTAATCCATTTATAGCTGCATAAATTGGAGGAAGAAATGAAAGTGGTTCAACATTTATTCCAAAATCTTTTAACCTAACGCTAAAAAGTAAGGCAACAGCAACCGGTATAACTATTGAAACGATTATGATTGGTGTTTTAAATTTTCTTTCAATTGCTTTATTATCTTCCATGATTATTCTTTTAAAAGTATTTTAATATCGTCTTTAATTGCGTCAACGCCTTTTTTTTCTAATCCGTCATAATACAATATTGGATTACCTTGGCTATCTTTTCTGCATCTTATATTTCCTTGTTTGTCAATAAGCGCAAAAAGTCCAGAATGTTCAAAGTTACCCAAAGTTTTATTATTCTCTCCAACATATAGATTAAAACCTTTATTGGCTAATTCAAAGATATAGTCTTTATCGCCCGTTAAAAAATGCCAATTTGCTGAAGTTACTTCAAGTTTCTTGGCATGTTCTTTCAAAACTTTTGGCGTATCATTTTCTGGATTGATACTTATGGATGCAATTCCGAAATCTTTCTCTTTTGAAAACTCCTCTTGGATGGCAACCATGTTTTTGTTCATTCGAGGACAAATTGATGGACATGTAGAAAAGAAAAATTCTAAAACATATACTTTTCCTTTATACTCTTTATTGGAAATTTTGGTGTTGTTTTGATCTGTCAATTCAAATTTTGGAGCTGGTCCTACTTTTTGTAATTCTTCCTCTTTTACAATTTCACTTGAAAGGCTCATTCTGTCGTTTTGAACTACAGAACCATTTTTAATTCTATCCACAATTTTAGGAATGAAAATTATTCCGAAAATTAAAATTATGAATGAAATCCCTATGTATGATTTATTTTTCATCTATTTAAATTTGTCTAGTTGCGTTATGATTTTTCTTTAATGCTAAACGGTATTCTGCCAAAATGATTTTTACATCATCGGTCATTTCGTTATAAAGTTCTGAAACAAAAATAGTGTTATAGCCTTCTTTATATTCTGATTTTCCTTTTTTATCGTGTCCTTTTCTTCCTCTTAAATTTCGCTTTTTATCAATAATAAAGACATTTGGCGTTCCTAGTTTAGCATCTAATTTTCCTACTAAACCTAATTTATTATAAAAAGCATTAATTTGTTCCGGTGTGCCGAAAGCAAAATTCCAACCCGCTTGAGTTCCTAATTTCAATAAATCTTTTTGAAGTTCTTTAACTTGATTTTGAGTTCCATCTGGCATAATCATAACCATTTGAAAATCTTTAAAATTTTTGTTTCTATCAAATATTTTTTCATAAAGATTAAAGAAATTTCCTTTGTGTTTTAAAACATCTTGACCAATAAAACCAAGAATAGTAATTTTTCCAGTTAGCGCAACTGGTTTATCGTCTAATGTTTTCCATGAATTTAGTTCTGGAATGTTTTTGGTTATGGTTGGAAGCTTAGCAAAGCTGTTGATACCAGAGGCAAAAAAAAGATAGGCAACGATAGGAAGTATAAACAATACGAACAACACAAGATTCTTCTTCATTGAATTTTAAAATTTGATTGTACAAAAATAAAAAAAAGGTACGCAATGCGTACCTTTTTATTGAATTAATATAGTGTTAAAAATTCCACTTGATTGTAGCATCTCTAAAAACCTGAAATATATAGTGTCCTTCTGTTAACAAAATAAACACTAAGTATAAAATCAAGAAAATTACAGTCCAAACTACAGCTCTTCTCAAAGCTGGAGTTTCGCCTTCCATGTGCATGAAAGCCCAAACAATGTAATATGCTTTAAATATTGTTAGGATAAGAAATATCCAATTCAATAAGTTCATGCCTAAAAAATCGGTCATGTGTAAAAATTCAGGTTTTTTAATACCTAAATAAACTTCAAATGTTGTTACTACAGATAATAATCCGAAAACAAACCAAATTCTTTTTGTATTAGAAACGTGTTCGTGTGACATAATATATAATTTCTAAAAATATTAAACTAAATAGAAGAATGTAAATACAAAAACCCAAACCAAATCGACAAAGTGCCAGTAAAGTCCAACTTTTTCAACCATTTCATAAGTTCTTCTTTTTTCATAAGTTCCTAAAAGAACATTAAGAAAAATAATAATGTTAATCATAACTCCAGAGAATACGTGGAATCCGTGAAAACCAGTAATAAAGAAGAAGAAATCAGCAAATAATTTACTTCCGTATTCGTTTCTTTGCAAGTTAGCTCCTTCTACAACAAGAGTAGCATCTGCTAATCTTTTTTCTGATTCAGCTCTTGACAAAATAAACTTATGTTTTCTTGAATTTAACGCTGGATTTTCATTCAATCCTTTAGCTGTTAAAATCGTCTCAGGTGTATTTATCGTTTCAATTCTGATTAATAAATTTGGATGTGATTTAAAACCCGCTTGAACTTGTTCTACAGAGTAAGTTGGCAAAGAACTTTCTTCCATGAACCATTTTCCTTTTCCTCTTGTAAGTTGTTCTCTTTCTTTTGGAATACTTGTATCCGCAAATTTTTCTAGAGCAACACGTTTTCCGGTAGCATCAACAAATTGAAGAAGACTTCCGCCTTTTGTTTCAACAGCTCCATATTCACCGTGGATAAAGTTTTTCCATTCCCATGCTTGTGAACCAACGAAGATTAAACCTCCAATGATTGTTAAAAACATATAAAATGCTACTTTTCCTTTATTCATGTGATGACCTGCATCAACGGCTAATACCATTGTTACAGATGAAAAAATCAAGATAAATGTCATCAATGCTACATAATACATTGGAGCCGCAACACCATGCATGAATGGAAAGTGAGTAAATACCTCATCGGCTAAAGGCCAAGTTTCAATAAATTTAAATCTTGAAAAACCATAAGCAGCCAAAAAACCTGAAAATGTTAGTGCATCTGAAACGATGAAAAACCACATCATTAATTTTCCGTAACTTGCTCCTAGTGGCTCATTTCCGCCACCCCAAGTTTTTCCTACAGTATTTGCAGTTGTAACTGTCGATCCCATAAAAAGTTGTTGTTAAAAAGTTCCCAAATTTACATTTTTTTCTTATTTAAAGAAATATAAAAACAAAAATAAATAAATCCACAAGAAATCGAGAAAGTGCCAATACATTGCACCTAGCTCAATACCAAGAAATTGGGATGAATTGTACTTTTGTTTAAAATGATTATAAATTATAATCAATAGCGATATTATTCCACCAGACAAGTGTGCGAGGTGCACATATACCAATACATAAAGAAAAGAGATGGTAATAGAACCAGCTCCTCCAACAGGATACAAATGGTTTTGAAGCAATTGATCAAATCCTTGAAATTGGAAGTAAACAAACCCGAAACCTAGTGCTAAAGTTGCCAATAAAAGAGAAGTTGTAGCTTTTCTATTATCATTCTTTATCGCTTTTTTTGCTAAGTGAATCGTAACGCTACACAACAAGATAATTGCTGTGCTAAAGAAAAAAGCACTTGGCATTTGAAAATCTTTCAACCAATCGGGTCTCGATTTACTAACCACTAACGCACTAGTTAATCCTGCAAACATCATGGTCATACTTATCATTGCGAAAATCAACAAGAGCTTGTATGATCTTGCGGTTCTGGCTTTATGTTCTTCTGCTGTCATCATAACTATCGTAAAAATTTATCTGTTATATATATTATTTGTAACAATGTAATGTAAGCAACACTTACCAACATCAAAGTTCTTGCTGCTTTTGGAGTTCTTAGTTTGTATAATTTAACAGCATAAAGCAACATCCACAACCCTAAAACAAAAACTAGAACTGCCGAAATAATGCTAATATGCAATTTTCCTGTAAATCCTAAACAAGGTAAAAGTGATGCCACAATCAACCAAAGAGTGTACAGAATAATTTGGATTGCTGTTTTATTATCTCTTTGTCCGGTTGGCAACATGAAGAATCCAGCCTTTTTGTAATCTTCAAACAAAAACCAACCAATTGCCCAAAAGTGTGGGAATTGCCAAAAGAACTGTATTAAAAATAATGTTCCAGCTTCGATTCCGAAATGATTGGTAGCGGCAACCCAACCTAACATAAATGGAATTGCTCCTGGAAAAGCCCCAACAAAAACCGACAATGGCGTCATTGTTTTTAAAGGAGTATAAACACTAGTGTAAAGAAATATAGATATCGCACCAAACATTGCTGTCTTGGGATTGATTAAATACAATAGAATTAATCCTATAATTGTAAGCAAACTAGCCACAAACAAAGCTACATTTGGAGACATTCTGCCTGCAGGAACTGGACGGTTTTTGGTTCTGTCCATTAAAGCGTCTAACTCTTTTTCGATAACTTGATTGAAGGCATTTGATGCTCCAACCATACAATAACCACCAATTGCCAGCATCAACAAAGTCAACCAACTGAATGGGTATTTATCTGAATCAAATCCTAAAAGATATCCTGCAACAGAAGAAAATACAACGCTAATAGCCAATCCAGCTTTAGTGATTTGTTTAAAATCGTGGTAGATTTTTATAGGAGAATATGGAGACTGATTGCTTTTCAAAAGGTTTTTGAAATTTAAACTGCTGCAAAAGTAGTTTATCAAAAAGGATTTGACAAAAAACAAACCATAAAAATGATGAAATGAATGGCTTTTTTCTAATAATCAAAATACCAATTAAAAATATCACATCGCAATCCGATTGAGAACCAAGTAGTACTTTCTTTTTTTACCAAATTAGTCTCAACTGTTGGCTTGAAGTTTCGATAGATAACACTTCCGAAAAGTTTTAAATTGGTTGCTGGATTGATTAAATATCCTGCTTGTAAATCAGCAATAAATATATTGGTTTTGTTTCCTTGTCCTACAACAACTCCTGTATCGAAAGGTCGATTTTCATTGTAATTCAAATAAATATTTTCACCATAATTGGTTGTTGCATCAAAATCTAAACCACGAACTCCCATCGTTACTTTAGCATCAGCAAAATATCTTCCTTTATGATAGCGCGCAATTGCAATTAACTCTTTGGCGTTTCCACCCCATTGATGCCCTAAACTTTGGTTGTAAGTACCATAATTGGTAATTACATCGCTATGTGAATAAACATACGGACGAATGTGATTGTACTCTACTTGCAACAATAAATTATCAATATTGAATGCATTGAAGTACTTCGCTCCTATTTGGTAAGCAAATTTATTTTTCCAACTGTTATTACCTGCTTTTACTTCGGTTAATGAAAACTCATCAATTAGAAATTGTCCGTAGAAATTAACTTGATTATTCCATTTGTATTTTGAAGTAAATCCTAGAAGTGCGTTTCCACTTTTAGACGAAGAAGAAATCTCTACTGCACGATAAAAGATAATTGGATTTACAAAACTCATGTCAAATCCACGATTGTTTTGGTTAGCCCAAACAACCGATTCAAATAAACCTAAATTGAATTTTTTAGTAATATTCCAACTCAAATAATGATTAGCTACATATTTAGTAGCATACGTTCCGTCAACAGTAACTGCATCGCGAACATCTTTTAACCACATATAAGTATTGGTATATTTTATTTTCCAAAATGTAGTGTTGATTTTGAAATAAGGATATGGAGTTACTCCATCTGTTAAAAATAACGAACGGTATCCATCGCCAATAAAATTTCTTCCATAACCCAATTGCAAATCGATAAACTTACTTGGAGTATAAGAAATATTTGCTTCCGCCATAGGAAAATCAAAAGCATCTGTTTTAAATAATTTTGCTATTCCCATTCCTGGAACAATAGCCGGATTTCCTCCTGATGGCTGTATTGAAACCGCATAATTGTTATAATAATCGGCAAATTTACCTTGACTTTCATAGATTGTTGAAGTGAAGTTCAATTGACTTCCTAACCCTCCACGCACTTGAACTCCACGAGTGTTGATATAAGTAGATTTTTCGCTTTTCCCCATTTGTATATCAAAAATCGGATTCATTGTAAACCAATAACCATCACCTTGAAGCGCAACAGTGTTTTCATTCCAAAGTTTTCTTCCAAACCATGAAGTTTTATTTTTCATCAACTTTTCATTTTCTGCTTCTAAGTTGTAATATTTAGAAACCTCAGCATAAGTATAAGGTTTAGATGCCGTATGGTTATTACTTCCCACTTGGTTCATAGCTGGGTCAAATTGGGCATAATAACTATGAGAAAAAGGAATACTCAAATGACTTTGAAACTGTGGGTTTTTGAACTTTTGATAACTAATGCTATCAAATTCTGTCAGTTCTTTGTTTTTATCTTTTGCTGAATATAATGTGCTTGCTGGGTTTACTTCTTTTGCTATTTCTTCTTCCGCTTTGGCGTCGGCTGGATTTTGTAATGGAATGGCTATTTTAATTGTGTATTTAGCATAAGTCGGATTTCCATTGAATGTTGGCGGACTTACTTTTGGCATTTTCTCAAAAACACGTTTGCTTTCTTTTACCAAATCTTCTTCATTGGCATCAACATATTGCACTTTGAAAGTTCCTTTGGCATCTACTTCAAATAGTACAATAACACTGCCTTTGTAATTGTTTTGTTTTAGTTTATCAGATACCTGAAAGTTGTTGTATACAAATGTTTGTACTTCATTATTAAAACAAGATTCCAATTGTTTTCCTTGCAACTTTTGACAATTAGGGAAAACAGGCATTTGCTCACTGTTCTTTTGAGCAGACGCCATAGTTATGCAGATAAGAGAAAGAAAAAGCGTAATTTTTTTTAACATCTTAGTATAATATAATTAATAATCACTTGAAGCAGTTTCGCCATTAGCAATAGCTTTGGCAGAAGAAGTTCCGATTCTTTTTACACCCAATCGTACCATTTCTACGGCTTCGTCATAGGTTTTTACGCCACCAGCTGCTTTAACAGGAAGCGGAGAGGCATTTTCGAGCATCATGATAATTGTAGGAACTGTGGCACCGTTTGGCAAACCATTTTCTGTTTTATAAAAACCTGTAGATGATTTTACAAATACCGAAGCATAATTATCTTCTTTAAAGTTAGACATCACTACATTTTTTATCAATGTTGACAATTGAATGATTTGGTCGGCATTCAAAGCGGCTACTTCAATAATCCATTTTACAATTTTGTGATGTGCTAATCCTAATTTCGTTCCTTCCAGAATTTCGTTTTTTACCAAATCAATTGCTCCTCTTTTAAAGGCTTCATAGTTGCACACGTAATCTAAATCATCGGCTCCATCTTCAATAGCTTGTTGCGCTTGTGTTAGTTTCTCTTGAAGCGAATAGGTTCCTTCGTGAAAACCAATTACGGTTCCAATAGTTACAGGCGAATTGGCATCGGTAATCATTTTCTTAGCCAACTTTACTTTGTCCGGGCGAATCATGATGAGTTTAAACCCTTCGTCAATGGCTTCTTGAATAAAACCTTGTACTATTTTGGTGTTTTCAGCAACTGAAAGACCTGCTTGTTCTGGAGTTTTTAGATAGGTAGAATCTAAATAATGTTTGATGTTCATGACTTCTTTTTTGGAGTGTATAAAGGTACAAAAAAACTGTATCTTATTTATGGATGCCAAAAATAGAAAATATTGTAGTAGTGATTGCTTTGTAGTTAAAGGAATTGAAAAAAATTTCGCAATTAGTATCTAACTTTTGGGGCATGTGCATTTCATAGAATGCGGAACTGGTTATATGTCTGAAGCTTCAGGATGGCATAGTCCGGGTATATATAAAAACAAGAAAGCCACTCTATCGAGTGGCTTTCTTATTATTTAATGCTGTGACAAACAGCAATCCTACTATTGCACCTAGTGAATTGGCTAAAACATCCAATATATCGGGTGTTCTAGTAGTGGTAAAAACACCTTGACAGATTTCCATTAGAATTCCGTATCCTATGGCTGAGAACAAAACTATTAGTTTGGTTTTCTTATTAATGCTTTTGTCTTTAGCAAACAAAAACCACAAGACTACAAAAACAAAGTAAAACGTAAAATGCACGAATTTGTCTTTGTTCTCTATTTTAATGGAGCTTCCAATATCACTTTTAATGGTTATCAAGCTGAGAACGGTAACGATACATGTCCACAGTAAAGCAAGTAGGAAATATGTTTTTTTATTAAGCACCGATTAAATTGCCATAAGCTTCGCTATCTA
>CANCFZ010000079.1 GCA_947377425.1 Flavobacteriaceae bacterium | reverse complement strand
TGGCTAATTCGTCTTCCATTTTGTAAGCCCAAAAACCATCGCGAAGGTAATCGTGCTCCACAGTTGAATGGTTTTGAATAGCATCAAATCCGCAGTGGTGATTGGTTAAGATTAATCCTTTATCGGAAATCACTTCGGCTGTGCAACCTCCATCAAATTGTGGAACAGCATCTTTCAAACTTGAATGATTAACTGAATAAATTTCTTCAGCCGAAATTTTCATTCCTAAGTTTTTCATTTCGGTTTCGTTCATTCCCTTTAATAAGGATGGAATCCACATGCCGCCTTGTTGGGCTTGGGTTTGAATGACGAATAGTAATAGTAATAATCTTAAAAATTTCATTTTATATAATTTAGTTTAATATGTTTCTGTTTTATTTTAATTGTTACAAATATGCTTCAAAATTATATCAGTTGCGCCTTTATTCATTTGAACGAAAGTCGAACAAATATGTCCTTTTTCGTGGCGTTCGTCTTCGTTGTTTATTAATAGATTGAACGCGTCATTTAATTCATTTTGATTTGAAATTGAAATACAACCTTCTTGATGAACCAATGCAGTAGCTTCGGCAAAATGAGAATAATTTGGTCCAATAACAATCGGAACGCCGAATGTTGCAGGTTCTAAAATATTGTGAACGCCCGGATTTCCAAATCCGCCACCAACGTAGGCAATGTCGGCATAGGAATAAATTTTTGTCAAAATTCCGATGGTGTCGATTATGAAAACGTTGTTTTCGGGTAGAGACGCGATTAATCGCGTCTGTACGTCGGAAAATAAAATTGTTTTTTTAGTAATGGAATTTTTTAATTCCTGAATTTGTTCCGATTTGATGTTGTGTGGCGCGATTATGAATTTGATATCATCCGATGCATTATTAATGTAATTCACCAATAAATTTTCATCTTTTGGCCACGAACTTCCAATTACGATTGTGGTTTTATTGTTTTGAAATTGTTCAATAAAATCTAACGAATTATCTCTTTCTAGAATCGAAACCACTCTATCAAAACGTGTGTCGCCTGAAACTTTAACGTTATTAAAACCTATACTTTGAATGAGTTTTTTGGAACTATCATTTTGTACAAAAAAGTAGTCAAATGTTTTTAGTGCGTTTCTATAAAATCCGCCATACCATTTGAAAAAGGCTTGTTTTTCTCTGAAAATCCCTGAAATTAAATAGGTTTTTATTTGAAGTTTTTTTAATTCATTCAAATAATTGGGCCAATATTCATATTTGATAAAGAAAACTAGCTCTGGATTAATGGCTTTTATGAATTTTTTTGCATTTGATTTTGTGTCTAATGGCAAATAAACTGTGGCATCTGCAACGGTATTATTTTTTCGAACTTCATAACCTGATGGTGAAAAGAACGTGACTACTATTTTATGATTTGGATATTGAACTTTTATTTTTTCTATAACGGGTAAACCTTGTTCGTATTCGCCTAATGATGCGGCATGAAACCAAATCGTTTTGTCGTTTGGATTGATTTTGCTTTGCATAATTGAGAAAACTTCTTTTCTGCCGTTGACAAATAGTTTCATTTTCGGACTGAAAACAGCCAGAATTTTTACGATTTGTGAAGCGAAAAGAAGGATTAAATTGTATAAAAAAAGCATGTTGTTTATTTGTGTGGCTAAATTAAGCAATTTATTTTACAAAAGACGATTGTTATTTAGCCCTGCCACTTCAATTGTTGGAGCTCTTGACTTGTTGCGAAAACAAGGCAAAGCGACTTGAAGTGGCAGGAAAATGGAAACCAAAAAAAGCCCGAACCATTCGCTCCAAATAATAAGAAATGTTATACTTTTGTATTTCAAATTTTTTTAGAATGAAAAAACTACAAATGGTTGACTTGAAAGGTCAATACGAAAAAATTAAAGACGAGGTTAATGCGTCAATTCAAGAAGTTTTAGAAAACAATACTTATATAAACGGACCTTTGGTTCATCAATTTCAAAAAGATTTAGAAGATTATTTAGGTGTTAAGCACGTAATTCCGTGTGCGAATGGAACCGATGCGTTGCAAATTGCCATGATGGGATTGGATTTGAAACCTGGTGATGAGGTGATTACCGCAGATTTTACGTTTGCCGCAACAGTTGAAGTAATTGCATTGTTACAATTAACTCCAGTTTTGGTGGATGTAGATATGAATAATATGAACATTTCGCTTGACGGAATTCGCAAAGCAATTACGCCAAGAACGAAAGCTATTGTTCCAGTACATTTGTTTGGTCGCGCTGCCAATATGGATGCGATTATGGAAATTGCAGCCGAGCATAATTTATATGTAATTGAGGATAATGCGCAAGCAATTGGAGCAGATTACAACTCTAAAGATGGTTCTAAAAAGAAAGTTGGAACTATTGGACATGTTGGAGCAACATCGTTTTTTCCTTCTAAAAATTTAGGATGTTATGGTGATGGTGGCGCTATTTTCACAAACGATGATGCTTTGGCGCACAAGTTACGCGGAATTGTAAATCACGGAATGTACGAAAGATATCATCATGATGTAGTAGGAGTGAACTCGCGTTTGGATAGTATTCAGGCTGGAGTTTTGAAAGCGAAATTACCTCATTTAGATACCTACAATAAAGCACGTCAAGAGGCAGCTAGAAAATACAGTTTGGCATTAAGTGTTAATCCAAATATATGGGCACCAACAATATGTGACAATTGCGATTGCCATGTGTTTCATCAATATGTAATTCGAATTATGAATGGTAAACGCGATGGATTATTGGCACATTTGCAAGAAAAAGGAATTCCTTGTGCAATATATTATCCAATTCCGTTACACAGTCAAAAAGCTTATGCCGATTCTCGTTACAAAGAAGAAGACTTCCCAGTAACTAACCAATTGTGTGAAGAAGTAATAGCATTACCTATGCACACTGAATTGGATGATGAGCAAATTAAATTTATAACGGAGACGGTTTTAGAATATTTATCGTAGAGACGCGATGAATCGCATCTGTACAAAAAAATAAAAAAATGAAAATAGTAGTAACAGGAGGTTTAGGTTTTATTGGTTCGCACACGGTTGTTGAACTGCAAAATGAAGGATTTGAAGTGGTTGCCATAGACAATCTTTCCAATTCATCGGAAAATGTTTTGGATGGAATTTTTAATATTACAGGAAAGAAACCAATTTTTGAAAAAATGGACTTGCGTGATAAAGCGTCGGTTCAGAATTTCTTCAAAAAGCACAATGATGTCGTTGGTGTAATTCACTTTGCCGCTTCAAAAGCAGTAGGTGAAAGTGTGGAAAATCCTTTGTTGTATTATGAAAACAACATAAATTCATTGGTTTATCTTTTACAGGAATTGAAAGAATTGCCAAGTGCAAATTTCATTTTTAGTTCGTCGTGTACAGTTTACGGTCAAGCCGAAAAGATGCCGATTACAGAAGATGCGCCTATACAACAAGCAATGTCGCCTTATGGAAATACCAAACAAATTGGTGAAGAAATTATAACGGATGTTGCTAAAGTGACCAATATTAATTCTATTTTACTTCGTTATTTCAATCCGATTGGGTCGCATCCAAGTGCTGAAATTGGAGAATTACCATTAGGAGTTCCTCAAAATCTAGTGCCTTATATAACTCAAACGGCTATGGGATTGCGTGAAAAATTATCTGTAAATGGAAATGACTACGATACGCCTGATGGAACTTGTATTCGTGATTATATTCATGTTGTAGATTTAGCTAAAGCGCATGTTGTAGCAATGCAACGTTTGTTGAATAAACAAAATGCGACTAAAGTAGAAATCTTTAATTTAGGAACTGGAACCGGAAGTTCGGTTTTGGAAGTGATTACTGCTTTTGAAAAAGTTTCTGGACAAAAATTGCCTTATCAAATTATTGGAAGAAGAGAAGGCGATGTGGTTTCTGCTTACGCAAATACTGATAAAGCAAACAACATTTTGGGATGGAAAGCACAATCAAGCTTGGAAGATAGTTTGGCAAGCGCTTGGAAATGGGAACAAAAGGTTAGAAGCTAAGTTTTCAGTTAACAGTTTTCAAAATACTAATTAATGAACCAAAAACCCGATTTTAAATTACTATTTTCCTTAATAATTGTCGGGATTGTTTGGGGAACGACCTATTTGGGTATTCGTGTTGCTGTGGAAACCATTCCGCCTTGGTTCATTACTTCAATTCGTCAAGGGATTGCAGCTTTAATTGTTTTAGGAATTTTACTTTACAGAAAACAATTATCATGGATTGGTTGGGATAATTTGAAATATCAATTGATTCCTTCTTTGCTAATGATTGTTTTTGCCAATGGTTTTACAACTATTGCAGAACAAACGGTACCAAGTGGATTGACCTCTATTATGAGTGCGTTATCACCAGTAATTATTTTTATTGGAAGTATTTTATTCGGAATTCAAAAGCCGAGTTGGAAAGGATTAATTGGAGTTTTACTCGGATTTTTAGGAGTAGTTTTTATTTTCAGAAATGGACTCGGAGCTATTTTAGATCCAAATTATAAAACCGGAATCTTATTTTTAAGTATAGCTATTTTGAGTTGGTCTGCAGGGACGGTTTATTCAAAAAAGCATACGCACAAATCGAACAATATTGCATTGAATTTATTTTACCAATTTTCAATTTCTTCGGTAATACAATTTGTCTTAGCGTTTATATTTTCTTCCAATACGGATGTGAGTTCGTGGAGTTCTAGAAGTATTTTGGCACTATTGTATTTAGCGGTTTTTGGTTCGGTTTTAGCTTTTTTCAGTTATCATTATGCACTGAAAAGAGTAACGGCAATTCAAGTGTCTATTTTAAATTATGTCAACACCATAATAGCCGTTTTCTTAGGATGGTTGTTATTAGATGAAGTTATCACAACTGATTTTATTATAGCAACTGGATTAATTATTTTAGGAGTTTTTATCATAAACTATAAACGAAAAGAAATCATACAGAAATAAAAAAAGTCCTCATAATTTTATTTATGAGGACTTTCTCTTTTTTACTTCTTAGCTGCTTCTTTTAATTCTTTTCCAGCTTCTTCTGTTTTTTCTCCTGCTTTTTCAAGAGCTTCACCTGCTTTGGCTTTTGTAGTATCAACTACTTCCTCAGTTTTTTGAGCAACTGTGTCAATTTTTTGTTCTACTTCTGTTCCTGGAGCTTCAACTGGATCACCAGTGTTGTTTTTTTTCGGATCGCATGATACCATTGCAATTGCTACAAAAGCTACTGCTAAAATTGTTTTTTTCATTTTTTTTTAAAGATTAAGATTAATAACAATTAGTGCTATGCAAAACGAGTGCCAAAGATTTTAAAAAGAAAATCCTCCTAAATTTTAGGAGGACTTAAGTATTATTTTTTAACCGATTCTTTTAATTTTTTTGCTGCAGTTTCCAGTTTTTCTGCGCTTTTCACGACAACAGTGTCAACTTTAGATTTCACTTTCACTTTAGCTGAATCCAATTCTTTTTCGGCTTTAGCCTTAGCAGAATCAATGCCTTCTTTAACTTCGGAACTTACGGCTTCTTTAGCATCTTCTAATTTTTCTTTAGTTTCTTCTTTACAAGAAAATAGTAAAGTAGATAGGGCTAAGGCTAGAACTATTTTTTTCATATTTTTTAGTTTTAATTTGTTATTCAATTCTAAGTTTAATCAATAGCATGTGTCTTTTTATATTCTTCAACTTCTTCTTTTGCTTCTTGCAAAGTTTTTGCTTCCAATTTTACTTCAACCACATGAACAATCTCTGCATATTTGGATGGTTTTATTGAACTTCCAAATTCTATAGCATAACATTTAGCAAAAAGCGCGCCTAAATATAAGGTTACCGACGAATAATAAACCCAAACCATAATGATAACTAGCGAACCTGCTGCACCATAAACGGTTCCTACTTTGGAATTTGATATGTAAAATGATATTAAAAATTTACCAGCCATAAAAAGTAGCGCTGTTGTAATCGATGAAACGCGTACTTGTTTCCAAGTGATATCAGCATCGGGTAAAATTTTAAAAATCACAGCAAAAAGCAATGTAATAACAGATAAGGTTACAAAAGTTTGACCGATATAAACCATATAAACCGCAGTCTCCGAGAAATGAGCAAATAATTTCTCGTTCAATGATTCTAATAATGCAGATAATCCTAATGAAACCAAAAGGATAAATCCTAAACTTCCAATTACGCCAAACGATAATAGTCGAGATTTAAAATACAACCAAAATCCAGAACGTTTTTTAAGTCGAATGCCCCAAATAGAATTGATAGAATCTTGAATTTCTGCAAAAACGGATGTTGCTCCAATTAGTAAAGTTATGATTCCAATTACAGCAGGAAAACCACTTTTGTTGATGGCGATATTCTTGATCATTTCTTGCAATTGAATGGCCGATTTTTCGCCTAAGAAATCCTTTGCTTGATAAAAAATCTCGCCTTCAATAGCATTGGCACCCCAAAACAATCCAACAACCCATAGTAAAACCATAAGTAAAGGTGCCATTGAAAAAACGGTAGTATAAGCTAGAGAAGCACTTTTTTTCATGATTTTGTGTTCCCCAAATTCGGAGAGCGTGGAATGAATTACATCCCACAAATCTTTATAATAGGCTTCTCTAACTCCTTTCAAAATATATTATGCCGAAATCGTTTCGACTTCTTTATCAATTTTGTTTACCAATCCAACCAATACTTTTCCGGGACCCACTTCTGTAAAACTTGTGGCTCCGTCTTTAATCATTTGTTGTACCGATTGCGTCCATTTTACTGGAGCAGTCAATTGGATGATTAGATTTTTCTTAATTTCAGTAGCATCTGAAACCGCACTTGCCGTCACATTTTGGTATACAGGACAAGTTGGAGTTGAGAATGTTGTTGCTTCAATAGCGGCAGCCAATTCTTCTCTTGCAGGCTTCATCATTGGTGAGTGGAAAGCGCCACCAACTGGAAGTATCAATGCACGTTTTGCACCCGCTTCTTTCATCTTTTCACAAGCCAATTCAACAGCTTTGTATTCTCCAGAAATTACTAATTGTCCTGGACAGTTATAATTTGCAGCAACCACAACACCATCAATCGAAGCACAAATGTCTTCCACAATTTTATCGTCTAGGTTTAGAACGGCAGCCATAGTTGAAGGAGCAATTTCACATGCTTTTTGCATTGCAATAGCACGTTGTGAAACCAATTTCAATCCGTCTTCAAAAGACAAAGCACCATTAGCAACTAAAGCTGAAAACTCACCCAGTGAATGTCCGGCAACCATTTCTGGTTTGAAGTTTTCTAAGGTTTTAGCTAAAATAACTGAATGTAAAAACACTGCTGGTTGCGTTACTTTAGTTTCCTTTAATTCTTCTGCTGTGCCTTCAAACATGATGTCTGTGATGCGGAAGCCTAATATATCGTTAGCTCTTTCGAATAATTCTTTTGCAACTGCTGAGTTTTCATATAAGTCTTTGCCCATTCCTGTGAACTGTGCGCCTTGACCTGGAAATACGTATGCTTTCATAAAAATAGTTTAAATGTTTAAAAAGTTTATGAGTTTAAAAGTTCCTCAAAAACCTTTGCAAAAATACTACTTTTATTATAATTGAATCGAATTTACAATTCCTATCAATTGATTTTTGTATTCATCGTTGATGATTCCATTCACGGTATCAAAATTTTCATAGAAACTTGGTAACGAGAAACTACCTTTTACCACTGCGCCTTGAAATGGAAATCTATTTTTTGCAATTTCCAAGACTGAGCTTCCGCCACGTGGTCCAGGTGATGTTGATAATAACAAGGTTTGTTTCTCTTGAAACGTTTTGGCATTAATTCTCGAAGTCCAATCGAATATGTTTTTGAATGCTGCTGAATAAGCTCCGTTATGTTCTGCAAACGAAATCACAATCAAATCAGCAGTTCCTAGTTTAGCGTAAAAGTCGTGTGCCAATTGCGGAATTCCGTTATCTGTTTCTTTATCTGTTGAGAATATCGGCATCTCATAATCGTTTAAGTCTAGAACTTCAACCTCAACGTCTTTAAATTGCTTTGCGGTATACGTTGCCAATTGTTTATTAATCGAAGTTTTGCTTGACGAAGCGCCAAAAGCTATAATTTTTTTCATTAGTATTGTTTTTAAATTCGTTGTTCAATATTCAACATTTTTTAACTTGGAATATTCAACAAGGAATTTTGAATGTTGAAATTATGATTTTATTGTTCCATCGGAATTTCCATAACTAAAAACTTCGCGTCGGTTGAAGCTTTAATTTCCAAAGTTTCAAAATCTGTAATTCCTAATCCGTCACGAGTTTCTAGTTCTTGTCCGTCAACAGTTATTGTTCCCGAAATGATAAAAATATACATTCCGTTGCCTTCTTTTTTGATAGTGTATGTTTTGGAAAAATCTTTTTCAAAATCACTTAAATAAAACCAAGCATCTTGATAAATCCATACGCCCTCGTCATCAGCATTTGGCGATAGTATTTGTGCAAAATTGTTTTTCTGTTTTGTTGCATCCAAGGTAATTTGTTGGTAACGCGGCTCCACATTTCTAAACTTTGGGAACAACCAAATTTGAAACAACTTAGTATGCTGGTCTGTATTTGGATTAAACTCGCTGTGTTGAATTCCGGTTCCGGCACTCATTACTTGCACATCGCCAGTTTTTATGGTAGCTTCATTTCCCATGCTGTCCTTGTGCGCCAAATCGCCTTCCAATGGAATAGTGATAATTTCCATATTATCGTGTGGATGTGTTCCAAAACCCATTCCGGCAGCTACAGTGTCGTCGTTTAAAACGCGTAGCATTCCAAACTGAACTCTTTCTGGATTATACCAACTAGCAAAACTAAAACTATGATAAGCATTCAACCATCCGTGGTCGGCGTGACCTCTTGTATTGGCTTTGTGTAAAACTGTATTTGTCATTTGTCGTTATTTTTTTTATTTGTCAAACGAAACCAAAACAAAAGTTGTAATAAAATACAATAAATTTTGTTTTAGTGTCATCTTATATAAAGTTAGTCATTATGAGGATACAAATTTACGATTGATGTAATAAAAAGTTACTTAATGTAGATTAAGAAATAATTACGTTGGATTTTTAAAGAAAAAAAATTCCAATTCCAATTATGGCTGCGCCTAAAAATAATGACACTTTGATTAAGAAAAGTAATAAAACGATTTAATTATATATACCCTCTGTTCAGAAAAGCAATAAAACCATTTAATTATATATACCCTCTGGGCAGAAAAGTAATAAAACCATTTAGTTATATATACCCTCTGTTCAGAAAAGCAATAAAACCATTTAATTATATATACTAACACGTAAATAATTTCTATAAAAAAAAAGAAACCCGCTTGTTTAGTTTATTTTATATATTTGAAGAGAAGCGAAACAAAACTTCGCCTAAACACCCAATTTGGGATAGATTGGTGAAAGTTTATTGCGTTTACATACAAATAGTGCTAAATCATTGAGCAAAAGAAACAAAAAAATGAAAAAAATAATTTTAATTTTAGGATTTGCTTTATTTTTAATAAGTTGTACGAAAGATGATAATTATATAACTGTTAATGGAAGAGTTGAAAGAGAAATTAACGGTGAAGGTATAGCAAATCAAACGGTTTATTTAACTTTTGGTCAAGCTCACGGCTCTGGACAGTATGGTACTTATACAACAACTATTGAATCTAAGTTAGTAACAACTGATTCAAATGGGAACTTTAGTGTAAGTGTAAAAAGTGCAGACCGAATGTTTGTTAAAGTTTATAAAGAGATGGATGATAACTATTCAACTTTCGAATTAAAAAGTTTTAATCCGAGTGATAATATAATTT
>CANCFZ010000078.1 GCA_947377425.1 Flavobacteriaceae bacterium | reverse complement strand
TTGGTTGGAAGCGGTGTTTCTAACAAAGCGATGTTTACCGTTTCTTCTAAGAAAACACCAATTTTCGGATTGAGTTCTGAGCCAAAATCGGGAATTGTATTGGATAATTTTTCGTTTCGTGGAATTACTGGCGTGGAGTTGAAGAAAATAAACAGCGAGCTTTTAGCAGAAATCAGCAAATCGGGTTATTACGACTTAATTGTGTTTCAATATGGTGTGAATTTGATGTTTAAACCTAATGATACTAATTACGATTATTACTATCGCGGCATGCGTCCGGTGTTGAAAAAATTCAAAAACAACATGCCGAATACCGAGTTTTTACTGTTCAGTTGTTCTGATAGAGCGTTTAATTATGATGGCACTTGGAAAACGGCAGTTGGAATTGATTCTTTGATTCAAACGCAAGCGAGATTGGCGTATGATAACGACATTCCGTTTTATAATTTCTACAAATCAATTGGCGGAAACGGAACGGTTGTAAAATGGGCTGATAGCACAGTTCAATTAGCAAACAAGGATTATATTCATTTTAATTTTAGAGGCGCTAAAGTAGTAGCTAAAACCATTTTTACGGCATTAATTAATGATTACAACAAAGCGTTGAAATTAAAAAAAGCCAATAAGCCAATTGTGACTCAAAAAGTAATTGTTGCAAAACCAATTCAACTAAAGCCAATTATAAAAGAAACCATCACTAAAAAAATAGATACACCTAAAATAGAAAAACCAAAATCAGACGCATCTAATCCGAAAGCTGTGAAAGATGCTGCACCACAAGAAACAATTCAAAAAGCAACCCAGAAAAAAGCAGATACGCTATGATAGAAATTGATTGGAATAGTGTTCTTAATCAACTTAAGTACGACAAAAGTAGTCCGTTATTATTCAACAATGGATTCTTTGTATACTTTTTAGTGGCGTTTATTTTGTGTTATTATCTTTTCAGAAAAAACTACAAACACCGAGCAATTGTATTGACGGTTTTCTCTTTGTATTTCTTCTATAAAGCCAGCGGAACATTTGTTTGGATTGTGATTCTATCAGCTTTTTTTAATTATGGAATTTCCAATTTGATATTCAATTCAAAGAAGAAAATTGGTAAGAAATTTTTCTTGTTTTGGAGTGTAATCATCAATTTAGGCGTTTTATTTTACTTTAAATACACCGATTTCTTTATCGATATTATTAATAATTTCTCGCAATTAAAATTTGATCCGCTTCATATTTTATTGCCAATCGGAATTTCGTTTTTCACCTTTGAAAATTTGAGTTATACCATTGATGTCTATCGTGGCGAAATAGAGCCTGAAAAAGGAATTGTAAACTATTTATTGTTCTTATCGTTCTTTCCAAAATTAGTCATGGGACCAATTGTTAGAGCTAAAGATTTTATTCCGCAGTTAAAAAAAGAGTATTTTGTTAGCGATTCTGATTTTTCAAGAGGTTTCTATTTGATTGTAACCGGATTAATCAAGAAACTCATCATCTCCGATTATATTTCGGTGAATTTGGTAAATTATGTTTTTGATGGGCCAAATCTCCATAACGGCTTCGAATGTTTGATAGCATTGTATGGATATGCAATTGTAATTTATTGCGATTTTAGCGGCTACAGCGATGTGGCAATCGGAATTTCAAAATGGATGGGAATTACTATTCCGCCTAACTTTATGTCGCCGTATCAAAGTAAATCGGTGAGTGAATTTTGGAGAAGATGGCATATTTCGTTGTCGAGTTGGCTTCGTGATTATTTATACATTTCAATGGGCGGTAACCGAAAAGGTAAATTCAGAACCAATTTGAATTTGTTCTTAACCATGTTAATTGGTGGTTTTTGGCATGGTGCCAGTTGGAATTTTATTATTTGGGGCGCTTTACACGGAATTGGATTGGCAATAAACAAACTTTGGACAACCCTTTTCGTAAAAATTAAAATCTTACCTAAATTTATTACCAATTTTATTTTTGGAATAATTACATTCCATTTTGTGTGTTTTTGTTGGATCTTCTTCAAAGCAAGTAATTTAGATGCTGCTTTGCAATTCATACACCAAATTGTATATCAATTCACATTTGATGGTGCTTATGAATATTTTGAAAATTACAAGTATGTAATTAGTATGATTGCAATTGGATATTTGATTCACTTAATACCTGATAGTTTTCCTGATAAAGTGATTGAAACGCAAAAGCGTTTTCCGCTAATTTACTATGTAATTGTAATGATGTCGTTTATTGCGCTGTATTCGTTCTTTAAGAGTGCTGAACCAGTGATGCCAATTTACTTACAGTTTTAGTTTTTAACCGTGAAAAATATAAAAGTTTTATGATGTGTTAAAAAACCTCCGTGAAATAAAACAATCAATAATTCTTACACAAAAATTCATTCCAAGTTTTTACGAAGGCATCTACAAATAGGTTTCCCTGTAGGATGTAGCCTTCTCTTGAAAAGTGCACTAAATCGGAGCGTAATAGTTGTGTGGATTTCCAAATTTTAGCGCCTTCTGAGCCTTTGCTTACATTGAATAAATCCCAATAGACCAAATTGTTTTCGTTGCAGTATTCAATTAACGCCGATGTGATCACTTCTAGCGATTGGTTGGGTCTGTATTTCTTAAAATAAGATACTGGCGGTGTGGTGAGTATGATGCAGGCATTTGGAGAAACCAAACGCAGTTTATTTACCATGGTTTTTACATCAGTCAGAAAAATAGCTCCTGTTAAATTGGGGTCTTGTGCTTCGTTGGTTCCAAGAGAAACGATGTAGCAATCGGCTTTGAGTTTGTTTAATTGTTTCCAAAAACGAGCGGTTTTATTGAAATCAGAATATTTAGCTCCATTGGCACCTATACTGTGATAAATTATACCCCAAATATCTGTTTTTTCAAGTGACGCACCATAAAACTGAATGGTATCAGTAGTTGGAAAGGTTAATTTGAACCCAGAAGCCGCCGATTTTAAATTGAATTCCGTATAACTTGGAGCCATTTGAAAGCATGCGTTTTCTGCTTGAGTATCGTTATATTCCATAAATAGTTCCGAAACATTGCCGCCCATAAACAGGCTTACTTTGTCAAAACTGTCTTTCACGCCATTGCTATTTTTCAATTCGAAACTGAATTCGGGATTAAAGTTTTGCGATTCAATTCCGAAAGCGGAGACGCCACAAGAAATTAAGGTGTCGATACGTGCCACGCGATTGTTTTTCCAATTGCTTTTAGTACTCGAACTAATGTCATAAGGTGCATTGGTTTTGGCTACTTGGTAAGGAAAAACCAAACCACGACCTGCATTACCAAAATAACTTTGTAGTTCATTTCTAATAACTCCTGTTTCTATATCGGCTTGAATGTGGGAATCTCCGATGTGAACAAATACAGCGTTCTCTTTGCTGAAATGTTTAATCTTATACAGCTTTGTCAAAAGAGGATTGAGCGAATTAGGGTTTCCAAGGGTGTTTTTGGAATACTCAATTTTATTAAAATTGGTAGAATCAACTTTATTGAATGACCAATCTGCAATTTTTTGTGCGTGGGATTGCATCACAAAAAGTGAGACAAAAACAAAGATAAGCACAGATTTAAAGTATGACATTAAATTGGGAATTCTTTTTTAGTAATCAAATTCTATGCCTTAACCTGTGGGTTGTTTATTTTAATGGAAAGGTATAAAACAAAAAAACCTAACATTTCTGCTAGGACTCCGCTACAGTATGATTGTTTCAATACAGGTGCTTGATTTTGTAGTGAATACTAACCAATTCTTAGAGTACACCAACCAATGTAAGGTCACGAAATAGAATATGTCAAAATTCGACGTTTCTTTTTTAAATAGAAAGCTATAAGCGGAAATAGTTTTATTTTTTTAAAAGACTAGTATTGTACTAGTTGATTAAATTTTGAAAAGCAATTACAGACTAGGTCGTATTTTAGTTTAACGAATTGAACTCTGATAGAAAAATCTGTCAGGTTTATTTTTTATTTATTGCAAATAGTAGATATATCCAAAATTAAACCAGATATTCCAATCGTTCGCTCTGTTTTCTAAATACACTTTTGGATCGGGACTTAAGCCATCAACCCAATTAGAAAAATAATATTGAAATCTTAAATCAACAATTAAATCTGATAAAGGAGATAATTTATATCTAGTTCCAACACTTGATACTACCGACCAAGTTGTTCCACCTTTAACATCAAAAGCATTAATATATTTTAATGGCGTAACCGTTGGTAATTGACCTAAACCAGCACCCATTTCAGAAAAAGCAGTTGGTTTAAAGAAACTAAATTGACCACCTAAACTAATAAACGGACCAAAACTACCAATAGTAGCAGTAAAATCTCGAATGCTATATGGAAAAAATTCTAATTGCATTCCAACATTAGTAACGGCAGTACTACCTCTCATTGCTCTAAGTTGGTCAGCTGTTAAAGTGGTTCTTTTAGGGTCTACCCATTCACCAAAATGCTGAAGTTCAGTTTTATTGTAAGATAATTCGCTTCTCAATTTGAAGTGATCATTAAAATAAGTTTCCGGCGTGTAACAACTACATTCGGCTTTGTACGAAAAATTTAAGTAATGAATAAGCCCAATGCCATATCCAGTATTTCCCATATTTGTTGAAATATTATGTCTTTCACCATAGTCCGATTGGAATGCAACTGGCCCTATAATGGCGCCAATTTCATGAGAAAATCCGAACTGTGCTATTGCTTTATTATTCAAGCAAAACAAAAGCATAAGAGTTACTAAAAAATATTTGGTCTTTTTCATACAAAAAAATTCAATTCTCGACAAATATATAAAAACATCATTCACTTATAAAATAAAATAAAAAAATACTTGTATATATACGAAAAAAAGCAAAAATAGTTTTAAAACAACTTATTAAATTTAATTATCATTAAAAAATCTTAAGATAAACATAAAAATTATGAGAATTTAAAAAAAATTGTGCCATTATTTTTATAAAATGTATATTTGTCAAATATTACGAAAACGTTTTCTTAAATATTAATATTATAATTTATGTCACAAAGTATCAACGCATTTATTGATTTAGTTGCTCAAAGAAACGGCAACGAACCTGAATTTATGCAAGCAGTTAAGGAAGTTGCCGAAACAGTAATTCCTTTTATTGAAGAAAATAAAAAATACCAAAACAAAATGCTTTTGGAAAGAATGGTGGAGCCAGAAAGAGTAATCATGTTTAGAGTGGTTTGGGTTGATGATTCAGGTAAAACTCATGTAAACAGAGGTTACAGAATTCAAATGAACTCTGCAATTGGGCCCTACAAAGGAGGAATTCGTTTTCATCCAACTGTGAATTTAAGTATTTTGAAATTTTTAGCTTTCGAGCAAACTTTCAAAAACAGTCTTACTACATTACCAATGGGTGGTGGAAAAGGTGGAGCAGATTTTGATCCAAAAGGAAAATCTGATAATGAAATCATGAAATTTTGTCAAGCATTTATGACAGAATTATCTAAACACATTGGTGCTGATACTGATGTTCCTGCTGGTGATATTGGTGTTGGCGGAAGAGAAGTTGGCTATATGTTTGGTCAATATAAAAGATTAAGAAATGAATTCACAGGAGTTTTAACAGGAAAAGGCATCTCGTTTGGAGGTTCTTTAATCCGTCCAGAAGCTACAGGTTATGGCGATGTTTATTTTGCACAAAGTATGCTAGCAACTAAAGGAGATAGTTTCTCTGGAAAAACTGTAGTTGTTTCTGGTTCTGGAAATGTAGCGCAATATGCTACTGAAAAAGCAACAGAACTCGGAGGTAAAGTAGTAACAATGTCTGATTCATCAGGATATATTTATGATGCTGATGGAATTACTGCCGAAAAATTAGCTTATGTAATGGAAATCAAAAACGTAAATTACGGAAGAATTTCTGATTATGTAACTAAATATCCAAGCGCTAAATTTGTAGCAGGAAAACGCCCATGGGAAGTTAAATGTGATGTAGCTTTACCTTGTGCAACTCAAAATGAGTTAAACGAAGAAGAAGCAAAAACATTAGTAGCTAACGGATGTATTTGTGTGGCAGAAGGCGCAAATATGCCCTCTACTCCAGAAGCTATGCACGTTTTTCAAAATGCTAAAATTTTATTTGCTCCTGGAAAAGCATCAAATGCTGGAGGTGTAGCAACTTCTGGTCTTGAAATGTCTCAAAATTCTCTACGTTTAAGTTGGACTTCTGAAGAAGTTGATGAAAGATTGAAAAAAATTATGTCAGATATCCATGCATCATGTGAAAAATATGGTAAAGATGCTTCAGGTTACATTGATTATGTAAAAGGTGCAAATGTTGCAGGTTTCGTTAAAGTTGCCGATGCAATGTTAGCGCAAGGAATTGTGTAAATAATACCAAAAATCTTATAAAACCACCTAAATTTAGGTGGTTTTTTTATAATATAACTTTCAATATACCGTTTTATTACCCTTTGAAAACTAATTTTCAGTTGGTAATATCAAATATTATCAAAACCCAACAAATAGTGTATAAATATTCAACTTAAAATAAAATAGTAAACCGAGTTAATGTTTATAATCTTTTTGGTTTATTACTAAAAATATATAAGGAAGTAGTTAAAATAAAAAAATTGATACTGATTTTCATATTTTATTAAATAATCATCAAAATACAACGTTATAGTATAGTCATTTTTGATAAAAATATGTTAAAGTTAATTTTTTATTGAGAATAATCTAAAAACACCCGTATCTTTGTACTCACAAAAAAAGAAGGAGTGGTTTCCTTTAATTTTTATATAAGTTTTCATAATTTATAGTTTTTTGGTTGGTTAATAGCATAAAAACTCCGTCAAATAATGACGGAGTTTTTTGTTTTTCCTTATTTTATTGCGGTTCGGTCGATCACTATTGAGTTTCCGTAGGTCACTATTAAGTTTCCGTATATTACTATTTAGTTTCGGCGTATCAAGGTGAAGTTTCCGCTGATTACTATTGAGTTTGGGTGTATTACTTTTTAATTTCCGCAGACCGTTATTTAATTTCCGTCGGTTACTGTTTAGTTTCCGCTTATCACTTTTTGGTTTCTACTAGTTACAATTGAGTTCGGTGATTTTAACACAAAAAGCTCAAAAGATTTTAGAATAGAGGAACAAATTTTTAGAACCTAATAGCAACAAATAGATAAAAGACAGGAACTGCATAGTAACTTGACAGGTTTTATAACCCTTTCATATCTATAGATAATGTAAAAAACCGTTAATATTTTATCAAACTTTTTTTGATTTAAAAAAGAAAAAGTATATTTGATGCACTAAATAATTTAGATTATGAATTCGAAAAATCCGTTTTTTAAAACAGACACATTTACTAATACTTCGGCTGTTCATGATGCTGTTGTAATAGATAACAATCAAACAATGACTGTTGCAGGAACTATCAACAAAAGTTTTATTCTTTTATTGTTATTGGTTGCTGGTGCATTTGCAACATGGAATATGGCTTTTAATGGGCAAAATCCAATATTTTTAACCATTGGCGGAGCTATTGTTGGACTTATTTTTGTGCTAATTACTACTTTTAAGCCTCAACTTTCTACTTATTTATCGCCAGCTTATGCTGTTGCCGAAGGTTTGTTTATTGGTGGTTTATCTGCTATTTTTGAAGTGAAATATCCAGGAATAGTGATGCAAGCTGTAAGTGCTACATTTGTAACTTTTTTAGTTTGTTTTGCCTTATACAAATACAAAATTGTTCAGGTAACTGAAAAATTTAGAAGTGTTGTGATTGCTGCTACTGCTGCTATTGCGGTTTATTATTTATTGTCGTGGGTACTTACTTTTTTTATTCACTACCAACCTGTTCATTATGGAAATTCTATGATGAGTATTGGAATTAGTGTTTTTGTAATAATCATCGCTGCCTTAAACTTGTTCTTAGATTTTGATCAAATAGAAAAAGGTGTAGCACAAAGAGCTCCAAAATATATGGAATGGTATGGAGCTATGGGATTAATGATTACATTAGTATGGCTATATGTAGAGTTTTTACGTTTGCTGTCTAAATTGTCAAGCAGAAAATAATTTTCTTTAAATATTGTTAAAAGTCTGACTGTAACGTCAGGCTTTTTTATTTGATTTAATTTGGGTCTATTCGCTAATCTGTAACAAATTAACCTTAAACACAACTAATATATAAAATTTGTAACTTTACTTGTTTTTAAACAAACTCACTAAAATATGAAAAACATAAAAATCACTGTTCTTGCTGCGGTAGTTCTACTGGCATCATGTAACAAAAAAGAAGATTTGGTTTCGGGTATCACCAAGAAAAATATGGATACTAAAGTTAATCCTGGCGATAATTTTCAGGCTTTTGTAAATGGAACTTGGCTGAGAAACAATAAAATTCCAGCTGATAAAGCATCGTATGGTTCATTTGACATGCTGTATGACCAATCTCAAAAAGATGTTAAAGCTATTATTGAAGAAGCTTCTAAAGGAAGTTTTTCTGAAGGTAGCGACCAACAAAAAATTGGTGATTATTATGCTTCCTATATGAATAGAAAAGAGCGTGATGCTAAAGGGATTACTCCGATTCAACCTGAATTAAAAAATATTGATGCTATTGCTAGTTATTCAGATTTGGCTGCCTATTTTGGAAAAGCGAATAGAACTGGTGTTTCCATTCCGTTTTCGATTTCTGTGAATCAAGATTATAAAAATCCGAATGAATATACTTTAATGACTTGGCAAAGTGGATTAGGTCTTCCTGAAAGAGAATATTATCTTCAGAATGATGCCAAAATGGTGGATGTTCGCAAAAAATATTTGGCTCATATAGAAGCAATGCTGACGTTGACTAATATGCCAACTCCGAGTGAAAGTGCTGCTAAAATTATGGCATTGGAAACTACAATGGCAAAATCTCAAATGACGAAAGAAGACACTCGTGAAACTTCTAAGTTATATAACAAATATGCTATTGGTGATTTAAAAACATTAATGCCCGATTTTGATTGGAGTGCTATGTTGAAAAATGCTGGAATTGCAAATGAAAAAATCTTAGTAATATCTCAAATTGATTATACTAAAAGTTTGAATGGGATAATTAAAAATACACCGCTAGATACTTGGAAAACTTATTTAAAATGGAGTTTAATCAATAATGCTGCTACCCATTTAACTACTGCATTAGACAAAGCACATTTTGAGTTCTATGGTAAAACGTTATACGGAACCGAAAAACAACAAGACGACTGGAAGAGAGCTGTGAATTCAGTAAACGGAAGTTTGGGTGAAATGGTTGGTAAAGTATATGTTGAAAAACATTTCTCTCCGGAAGCTAAAGAGCGTATGGTTGGAATGGTGAAAAACCTATTGAAAGCTTATGCTGAAAGCATTAAAAAACTAGATTGGATGAGTGAAGCTACTAAAAAACAAGCGTTACAAAAAGTAGATAAATTCATGATTAAAATAGGGTATCCAGATAAATGGAGGGATTATTCTAGCTTGAAAGTTGTGAAAAACGATTTGTATGGAAATGCTGAAAGAGCGACTGAATTTGAATACAATCGATTGTTAAATAAATTAGGAAAACCAGTTGACAGAACAGAATGGGGAATGACTCCTCAAACGGTAAATGCATACTATAATCCTTCACTAAACGAAATTGTATTCCCAGCAGCTATTTTACAACCACCTTTCTTTGACTTAAAAGCAGACGATGCTGTTAATTATGGCGGAATTGGAGCCGTAATTGGTCATGAAATTGGTCATGGTTTTGATGATCAAGGTGCTACATTTGATGGTGATGGTGTTATGAGAAACTGGTGGACTCCTGAAGATTTAACTAAGTTTAAAGCTAAAACAGAAGCATTAGTAGCACAATACAATGGTTTTAA
>CANCFZ010000077.1 GCA_947377425.1 Flavobacteriaceae bacterium | reverse complement strand
AGTTTCGGTTCTTAATCTAGTCATACCCAAAGATACAGGAATAAATTTATTGTCCAATGCCATTTGAATTTCTTTAACAGAAAAATCGCCTTCTGGACCAATTAGAATTAAAATATTTTCATTGGTTTTTAGTTCTTTTTTCAATGATTTTTTATCTGTTTCTTCACAATGAGCGATGAATTTTTGTCCAGAAAACTCCTTTCTTATAAACTCTTTATAAGTAATTGGTTCATTTAATTTTGGAACATAATAATGCAACGATTGTTTCATCGCCGATTCAATTATTTTTTGAAATCTATCAATTTTAATGATTTTCCGTTCAGAATGCTCGCAGATAATTGGAGTGATTTCTTGAATTCCAATTTCGGTTGCTTTTTCTAAAAACCATTCGTAACGCTCGTTCATTTTGGTTGGAGCAACCGCTAAATGTAAATGATATTTAGATGGTTCTTGTTTTTCAAAAGACAAAATGTTTACTGTACATTTTGAATCAGAAGCCAATGCTATTTCAGTTTTGAATAAATAACCTAAGCCATTAGTTACGAATAAAATATCGCTTTCTTTTTTACGTAATACTTTAATAATATGTTTGCTTTCTTCTTTGTCAAAAACAAATAGCTTTTCATTTTCAGAAATGGAGGAATTGTAAAATAATTGCATATTAAAATTCTATTCGTGCTTTAGAAACTACTGTAGCATCATTAAATTTATTTTCTAGAAATTTTTGATAACCAACAATTCCAATCATTGCCGCATTGTCGGTAGTATATTCAAATTTTGGAACAAATGTTTTCCAGCCATATTTTCCTTCTGCATCTTTTAATGTAGTTCTAATTCCTGAATTTGCTGAAACTCCACCACCGATTGCAATTTGTGTTATTCCTGTTTGTTTCACAGCCATTTTTAACTTTTCCATCAAAATTTCAATGATTGTGTATTGAATAGATGCGCAAATATCAGCTTTGTTTTCTTCAATGAAATTTGAATTCTCCGCAACATTTTTCTGAATAAAATACAATATTTGAGTTTTTAATCCCGAAAAGCTAAAGTTCAAACCGGGTACTTTTGGCTTGGTAAATTGAAATTTTTTCGGATTACCTTCTTTAGCAAATTTATCAATTAACGGTCCGCCAGGATAAGCAAGTCCCATTATTTTAGCTGATTTGTCAAAAGCTTCACCAACGGCATCATCTGTAGTCTCACCAATAATTTCCATATCAAAAAAACTTTTTACTACAACAATTTGAGTATGTCCTCCTGAAATAGTCAATGCCAAGAATGGAAATTCAGGTTTATCAAAGCCTTCTTCATCAATAAAATGAGCTAAAATGTGAGCGTGCATGTGATTTACAGCAATCAACGGAATTTCTAAAGCCATCGATAATGACTTGGCAAATGAGGTGCCAACTAACAACGAACCCATTAATCCAGGACCTTGAGTAAAGGCTATTGCTGATAATTGATTTTTATTAATATTAGCTTTTTTTAAAGCCATATCTATCACAGGTACAATATTTTGTTGGTGCGCTCTTGAAGCCAATTCAGGCACAACACCGCCATATTCTTCGTGTATTTTTTGTCCTGCAACAACATTAGATAAAACACGGTTGTTTTTTAAAACTGCTGCTGCCGTGTCATCGCAGGAGCTTTCAATCGCTAAAATAAAAACGTCATTGTTTGACATTGGGCACAATTTTTGAATTATATTTGATAAACCGCTTTAAAACGATTATTTTTACAACGTTGACAAAAGTAACTATTTTGAAGTTTCTTATCTACAGCCAAATCAAATTTTGAAAGAAAAAAAAGCAAATACTCGTTTAAAAAAAATTAGAAAGATAGTCTTACGTACTTTTCTAGTGTTGCTTTTGCTTATTCTAGTTTCTGGAATTGCTCTTTCACTGCCTGTAGTTCAAACTAAAATTGCTCATTATGTAACTGAAAAACTCAATAAAAGTTACGGTACCGATATTAATGTTGAAGAAGTTGAAATCACTATTTTTGGTAGTGTTCAAATGAAAAAAGTATTGGTTAAAGATGATAGAAAAGATACTCTAATTTTTGCTAAACGAATTAACACCAGCATTCTAGATACTAAAAAATTATTAGACGGAAATTTGATTTTTGTTGCTATGACCGCAAATGATTTGACATTAAATGTTAAAACATACAAAGGCGAAAAAGATACTAATCTGGATAAATTTGTTGCGGCATTCAATGATAGTAAACCTGCTTCGGGTAAATTTTTGATGACTTCCAACAAAATGACATTGAAAAACTGTCGCTTTAGAGAAATTGATTACAATAGAGAAGTACCGTTAGATGTTGATTTTACTAAATTAAATGCAGTCCTTACCGATTTTAAAATTAAAGGTCCAAATGTTTATACAAACATTGATGAAATGTCTTTTATGGATCATCGTGGTTTGTTTATTGAAGATTTAAAATCTAAATTCACGTATACAAAAAAGAATATCAAACTTGAAAAAACAACATTAAAAACCAAAGAATCGGCTTTTGTTGGTGATGTTATTTTGAAATATGAAAGAAAGGATTTTGCCGATTTTAATAATAAAGTTGTTTTTGATGTTAAAACAGATTCGGCTTCAATTTCATCTAACGATATTAGATATTTTTATATGGGATTAGGAAAAGATAAAACGTTCAGTTTGAGCGGAAAAATTGGAGGAACTTTAAATGACTTAACTGCAAAAAACCTTAAACTAATTGACAATAAAAATTCTCAAATAATTGGAGATGTAAATTTTAAAAACTTATTTGCCAAAAAAGGTCAAGGCGAATTTTATATGAAAGGTTCGTTTGATAAAGTTTCTTCAAGTTATGAAAATCTTACTTCACTTTTGCCTGAGGTTTTGGGAAAAAAATTGCCTTCGTCATTGAAAAAATTAGGACAATTTAATTTAAAAGGTGATGCTGAAATTACAACCAAATCTATTGATGCCGATTTTAGTCTGCAAACAAAATTAGGAAATGTTGCTTCAAAATTACTAATGACAGACATCAATACTATTGACAATGCAACTTACAAAGGAAATATTGTTTTAGATAATTTTGATGTTGGTAGCTTTTTAAACCGCAATGATGTTGGAAAAGTTACGATGGATGTTGATGTTGACGGAAAAGGATTTGTTGAGAAATATATTGATACAAAATTTTCAGGAGAAGTTAAAAGCATTGCATACAATGGTTATACTTATAAAAATATTTTAGCCGATGGAAGTTTTAAAAAACCAATTTTTAAAGGAAAAATCAATGTAAATGATCCAAATTTATTCTTTGATTTTGATGGAATTGTAGACTTAAGCAAAACAGAAAACATTTATGATTTTCATGCTAAAGTGGATTATGCAAATTTAAAAAAATTAAACTTCATGACTGATGCAGTTTCTGTTTTTAAAGGCGATGTAGTGATGAAAGTTTCTGGAAGTACTATTAATACCATGAAAGGTGATGTTGTAATTACCAATGCTTCTTATCAAAACACAAAAGATATTTATTTCTTTGATAATCTTACCGTTAATTCAAGTTTTGACGCCAATAATGAGCATACAATTTCGTTGTATTCACCAAATCAATTAAATGGAAAAGTTCAAGGAAAGTTTGAGTTTAATCAAATTCAGAAAATGGTTCAAAATTCATTGGGTAGTTTGTACACTAATTACAAACCCAATGTTCTTAAAAAAGGACAATATCTAAAATTCAATTTTTCGGAGTTCAATGAAGTAATTGAAATTTTAAACCCAAAAGTTTCACTTAGTAGCGATGCTGTTTTAAGCGGAATAATTAAAGGTGACAATAATGATTTTAAATTAAATTTTGCGTCCAAAACTATTGATGCATTTGATGTTCATCTTGACAATATTCAATTAGAAGTTGACAATAAAAATCCATTATACAATACTTATGTTCAGTTGGATAGTATCAAAACAAAATATTATAAAGCACGAGATTTTTCGCTTATTAATGCAACATCCAAAGATACTTTATCTTTTAGAACGGAGTTTAAAGGAGGCGAAAAAGGAACCGATTTCTACAACTTAAACTTATACCATACCATTGATAAAAACAATCAAAATATAATTGGATTTAATAAATCTGAAATGATGTTTAAAGATTTTCTTTGGTACATAAACGAAAATAATAACGATAAAAATAAAATTATATTTGATAAAGATTTAAAGAATTTTTCGTTTGATGATATTGTCGTTTCGCATGAAAATCAATCTATTCAATTGAGCGGATTGGTTAATAATAAGACCAACAAAGATTTGCAATTGACTTTTCAAAATGTAAATCTTGAAAAAGTAACTCCTGATATTAAGCAATTTAAGTTTGGCGGAAATCTAAATGGAGAAGTTTTTCTAAAACAAAACAATGCAATTTATCAACCAACCGCTACATTAGAAATTAAAGATTTAGTTTTAAATGATAATAGTTTAGGAGATTTGAATTTAGATATTAATGGAAATGATGATTTTTCAAAATTTACAATTGATTCGAAAATTGAAAATGAAAATTTAAAATCATTTGCTGCCAATGGAAACTTAGAAATTGTAAATGATGCCACTTTAATTGATTTGAATTTGAATTTTCAAAAGTTTAATTTAGGAGTTTTAGGAAATTTAGGAGGTGAAGTTTTATCAAACATAAGAGGATTTGTATCAGGAAATGCTCAATTAAACGGCAATGTTAATGATATTATTTATACAGGGCGATTATTTGTAGATGATGCTGGTGTAACAATTCCGTACTTAAATGTTGACTATAAAATTAAAGAACATTCTGTTGTTGATGTGACTCAAAATAAATTTATAATTCAAAAAACAAAAGTATATGATTCTAAATTTAATACCGAAGGAAACATTCAAGGATTCATAAAACACAAACAATTTGGCGATTGGGAATTGGATTTAGCAATTGATTCGGATAGAATTTTAGCATTAAATACAAAAGATCATGAAGATGTTGCCTATTTTGGAACTGCATTTATTGACGGAAGTGCTACCATAAAAGGTCCAACTAATGGATTAGAAATTAATGTAAATGCAAAATCTGAGAAAGGAACTGATGTGAAAATTCCAATAAATGATGCAGAAGCAGTTAGCGAAAATAATTACATCCATTTTTTAACAAAAGAAGAAAAAAACGGCACTAAAAATAAGAATAGTGAGTTCGTTAGAAACTACAATGGACTTCAAATGAATTTTGAGTTTGAAATCAATACCAAAGCAAGTATTGAAGTAATATTAAACAGAGAATCGGGTCATGGAATGCGAGGAAAAGGAGTTGGAATATTAAATATGAATATCAACACACTTGGGAAATTTGAAATGTATGGTGATTTTACCGTTTGGGAAGGTTCTTATAATTTTAAATATGGTGGTTTGATTGATAAAAAATTTGATGTAAAAAAATATGGATCAATAGTTTGGTCAGGAAATCCATATAATGCAACATTAAACTTGGAAGCAGTTTCTAAAAATATTACTGCCAATCCATCAGTTTTGATTGATAATGCTTCCTTTAACAAAAAAATTCCTGTTGAAGTTACAATTGGTTTAAAAGGAACAATTACAAATCCTGAACCCGATTTTAATATTAATTTCCCAAATGTAAGTTCAGTATTAAAATCAGAAATTGAAACTAAACTTAGTGATAAAGATACTCGACAAACACAAGCTATTTATTTACTTTCAACAGGAGGATTTTTAAGCCAAGAGGGATTAAGCCAGTCACAATATACTAATTTTGCATTTGAAAAAGCCACAAGTTTATTTCATGATTTATTCAACGACAGCAATAGTAAGGTTAATGTAGATTTAACTTATACTGCAGCAGACAAAACAGCTTTGCGACCAACAGACGGTAGGGTTGTGGCATTAATATCTACACAAATTAATGAGCGAATTACAATAAACGGAAAAGTTGGTGTACCAACAGGTGGAGTTTCTGAAACTACTATTGTAGGTAATTTTGAAGCCCAATATAGGGTTAATGACGACGGTACTTTAAATCTTAGAATCTTCAACAAAGAAAATGACATTAATTATATAGGACAAGGAATTGGATATACACAAGGAGCAGGAGTTTCTTATGAAGTTGATTTTGATACATTTAAAGAATTAATTAATAAAATTTTCAAAAAGAAAGTTATCGAAAAGGAAAAGGTAGAAGTTTCAGAACCAGAAAAGCCTAAAATATTTCCGGAGGGTATCGATATGAAAAAAGATAAAAAGAAATCGGTAGAAAAAATAAATAATAATAGTGATGCAAAAAAACCTGATGATAATTAATTTCAGGTTTTTTTATGATATTCATTTTTATTTTACTTAATAACTTAAAACTTATCAACGAAAACGATTGAATTTTGCTGATATTATGATATATGTAAAAAACACATACTTTATATAGTGATTCTTGCTAAATTTACATTTTAAAACATAAAAATATGTCAAAAACGATAAAAAAAATAGGTGTACTAACATCTGGTGGTGATTCGCCAGGAATGAATGCAGCTATTCGTTCTGTGGTTCGTACATGCGCTTACTATAACATTGAGTGCGTTGGAATTTACAGAGGTTATCAAGGAATGATAGAAGGCGATTTTAAAGAAATGGGACCACGTTCAGTTAATAATATTGTGAACAAAGGTGGAACTATATTAAAATCGGCACGATCTAAAGAGTTTATGACAGCTGAAGGGCGAAAAAAAGCTTACGATCATTTAACGGCTGCAGGAGTTGATGCTCTGGTAGTTATTGGTGGAGACGGAAGTTTTACTGGTGCCGAAGTTTTTAATTCAGAATATGGCTTTCCAGTAATGGGAATTCCAGGAACAATTGATAATGATATTTTTGGTACAAGTCATACTTTAGGATTTGACACGGCTTTAAATACCGTTGTAGAATGTATCGATAAAATACGTGATACTGCTAGTTCACACAATCGTCTTTTCTTGGTTGAAGTTATGGGACGTGATGCGGGTCATATTGCTCTTAACGCTGGAATTGGAGCAGGAGCAGAGGAAATTCTTATTCCTGAAGAAGATATGGGATTAGAACGATTATTAGAGTCTTTAAGAAAAAGTAAAGCCTCTGGCAAATCATCAAGTATTGTAGTTATTGCCGAAGGTGATAAAATTGGTAAGAATGTATTTGAATTAAAAGATTATATCGAAGAAAATTTTCCTGAATATGATATTCGTGTTTCGGTTTTAGGACACATGCAACGTGGTGGTTCACCATCTTGTTTTGATAGAGTTCTTGCAAGTAGATTGGGTGTAAAAGCAGTTGAATCTTTATTGGAAGGAAAATCCAATTTTATGGTAGGAATGTTGAGCGATAAAGTAGCATTAACACCATTAGAACAAGCAATTAAAGGTCATTCAGAAATTGATAGAGAATTATTGAGAGTGTCTGACATTATGACTACGTAATTCAATTACAAAAAACAATATCAATTACAAAAACAATATCAATTACAATTAAAAAATATTAAATTAAAAAATAAAATAAAATGTCAAAAGTAAAATTAGGAATCAACGGATTCGGAAGAATTGGAAGAATTGTTTTTAGAGAAACATTTAACCGAGATAATGTTGAAGTAGTTGCAATCAACGATTTATTAGACGTTGATCATTTAGCTTATTTATTAAAATATGATTCAGTTCACGGTCGTTTCAACGGAACTGTAGAAGTTAAAGAAGGAAAACTATATATAAACGGAAGAAATATACGTATTACTGCCGAAAGAAATCCAGCTGATTTAAAATGGGACGAAGTAGATGTTGATGTGGTGGCAGAATGTACAGGTATTTTCACAACAATTGAAACTGCAAATGAACACATCAAAGGTGGTGCTAAAAAAGTAATTATTTCGGCTCCATCAGCAGATGCTCCAATGTTTGTAATGGGTGTAAATCACCTTACAGCTAAAGCTACTGATCTTGTAGTTTCTAACGCCTCTTGTACCACCAACTGTTTGGCTCCTCTAGCTAAAGTTATCCATGATAATTTCGAAATTGTAGAAGCTTTAATGACAACTGTTCATGCTACAACTTCTACTCAAATGACTGCTGATGGCCCTTCTAGAAAAGATTGGAGAGGTGGACGTGCAGCGAGTGTAAACATCATTCCTTCTTCAACTGGTGCTGCAAAAGCTGTTGGAAAAGTAATTCCTGCTTTGAATGGAAAATTAACTGGAATGTCTTTTCGTGTTCCAACTGTTGATGTATCTGTAGTTGATTTAACTGTTAAAGTTGCCAAAGAAACTTCTTATGAAGAAATTATGGCTGTTTTAAAGAAAGCTTCTGAAAATGAAATGAAAGGAATTTTAGGATATACAGAAGATTTAGTAGTGTCTCAAGATTTTGTATCTGATACTAGAACTTCAATTGTTGATGCTAATGCAGGTATCGGATTGAATTCAACATTCTTTAAAATTGTATCTTGGTATGATAATGAGTATGGATATTCAAGTAAATTAATTGATTTATCAGTTCACATTGCTGGACTTTAATATATAAAAATAAAATCCCGACTGCTTATACAAAGTTTCGTCGGGATTTTTTATTACCAACCAAACAAACCAACCATGAAATTATTAGTTGATAGTGGTTCTACAAAAGCCGATTGGATAGCAATTGATGATAACGGCAAAGTAATGTTTACCACTCAAACATTAGGATTAAATCCAGAAGTTTTAGATAAAGAAGAAATTATAGCTCGTCTTGATGACAAATTTGATATTTCTCACAATAAAGACAAAGCAACACATCTTTTCTTTTATGGAGCAGGATGTGGAACAGATAGAATGAAAAATTTTCTAACTATCGCTTTTCAAGACTATTTTTCAAATGCTGCTATTTCTGTGCATGAAGATACTTACGCTGCTGTTTATGCAACAACCCCAAAGAATGAAGAGGCAATTGTTTGTATTTTAGGAACAGGTTCTAATTGTAGTTATTTTGATGGAACAGTTTTACATCAAAAAGTACAATCATTAGGTTATATTGCTATGGATGATTGTTCAGGAAATCGCTTTGGGCGCCATTTATTAAGAGGATATTACTTCAATAAAATGCCTAAAGAATTAGCTTTAGAATTTGAAGAAGAATACAACATTGAACCAGATAATGTTAAGCATAATTTGTATAAAGAACCCAATCCAAATGCTTATTTAGCAACATTTGCAAAGTTCTTAATTAAACATAAAGACACCGAATTTTGTAAAAAATTCATTTATGCTGAATTAGAAGATTTTGTTGAAAATTATATCAAACAATTTGATAATTGTACTCAAATTCCAGTCCATTTTGTAGGTTCAATTGCTTTTTACCTTAAAGATGAATTAGTAGAAATTTTGTCTAAACACAAAATAAAAGTTGGTAATGTTTTAAGAAGACCAATAGATGGTCTGATTGCTTACCACGTAATGAATAAATAATACTTAAAACCTGACAATCATGTCAGGTTTTTTATTTTTGTAATAAATTAAATTTTATGGAAATCGCAATAATAGCCCACGACGAAAAAAAAGCTGATATGGTACAGTTTTTAAATAAAAATAAAGAAATTCTTCTTAGAGAAAATATAAAACTTATTGCTACTGGAACAAATGGAAGAAAGGCAGAAGCAGCTGGTTTTAAAGTAAAGAAAATGCTTTCTGGACCAATGGGAGGTGATGCTCAAATTGCTGCTCGTGTAGCAGAAGGAAAAACTAAAATGGGGCTGTTCTTTAAAGATCCAATGTCTAACCATCCACACGAAGTAGATATCAATATGTTAATTAGAGTTTGTGATGTCCACAATGTGCCATTAGCAACTAATGAAGCAACTGCTCAGTTATTACTATTTGGAATTGATGAAATGAAAAAGTGATTAAATTATTTTATTGCAATCACCGAAATTTCAATATTAACACCTTTTGGTAATCCAGCAACCTGAAC
>CANCFZ010000076.1 GCA_947377425.1 Flavobacteriaceae bacterium | reverse complement strand
GTTAGAGTTCTTCAAGGAGAAGTTTTGGATGTAGCTGTAGACATTCGTCCAGACTCTCAAACCTATGGTCAATATGAATCAGTAATTCTTTCGGGAGAGACACAAAATCAATTTTTTGTTCCCAGAGGATTTGCTCATGGATTTTTAGTCTTAAGCGAAACGGCGATATTTTTCTATAAATGTGATAATTTTTATAATAAAGAAAGCGAAGGCGGAATTATATTTAATGATTCAGAAATTAATATAGATTGGCAATTTGAAATTGATAATTTGATTATTTCTGAAAAAGACCAAATTCTTCCAACTCTTTCCAACTCCAAAAAAGTATGGTAGTATTAGTTACGGGTGCCAATGGTCAATTAGGACAAGCAATACAATCTATTTCAGGTAATTATCCCGAAATAGATTTTGTTTTTTGCGATTCATCATCTTTAGACATAACGAATTTAGATACTGTTAATCAAGTTTTTGTAAAAGTTAAGCCTAACTATTGCATAAACGCCGCAGCATATACTGCTGTTGATAAAGCAGAAAGCGAGCAAGATAAAGCCATTTCAATAAATGTTATTGGCGCAAAAAACCTTGCAGCAACCTGTAAAGAAAACAATACTATTTTACTACATGTTTCTACCGATTTTGTTTTTGATGGAAACAAAAGCACGCCATATTCAGAAGAAGACATTCCAAATCCAACAGGAGTATACGGACAAACTAAGTTAGATGGTGAAAAAGCAATTCAAGAAACATTTGATAAGTATTACATCATTAGAACTTCTTGGGTTTATTCCCAATTTGCTAACAATTTTATGAAAACCATGATACGATTGGGTTCAGAAAGAGATAGCTTATCTGTAGTAAATGACCAAATCGGAACTCCAACGAACGCTGTTGATTTAGCTCAGGCTTTAGTTAAGATATGCCTTACCACCAACCACCAACCACCAACCACCAACCTTTATGGAATCTACAATTTCTCCAACGAAGGACAATGTTCTTGGTATGATTTTGCTAAAAAAATATTTGAAGTAAACAATATTACTATAGATTTAAGTCCTATACCAACAACGAGTTACCCAACACCAGCCAAAAGACCAGCTTATAGTGTTTTGGATAAAAGCAAGATTAGAAAGGCATTTGATTTACAAATTAACAATTGGGAAGATAGTTTAAATAAATAAAATTAAAATCCTTGAAAAAAAAACTCATTCTTATCGGATTCCTACTTCTTACTTTCACCTTTGCTTTTAGTCAAAAGGCGACCAAGATTATTGTAGAAAATTCTGATTTTTCTGATATAAATCAAAACGAAGTTCCCGATGCCTTATTGTTAACAGGTAATGTAAGAGTCAGACACGATGGGGTTGTAATGACTTGCAATAAAGCTTATTATTTTCAAAGTGAAAATTACATTAAAGCCTTTGGTGACGTTCAAATGGTTCAAGGTGACACACTAACATTAAACAGCAAATATGCCGAGTATAATGGCAATGTTAAAAAGGCGTTTGCAACAGGAAATGTTGTTATGAATTCTCCAGAGTCAAGAATGACAACAGATACAATTTATTTTGATAGAAATTCACAGGAAGCTTATTTTAATTCTAACGGAACTATAGTTAACAAAAACAACACGCTAAAAAGTAAAGCAGGACGGTATTATGTTAAAGAAAAAAAATACCAATTTTTGACATCGGTTGTGTTAACAAATCCTGAGTATACTATAAAATCAAACCATTTAGATTACAAAACACAACAAGGAGATTCCTATTTAAAAGGACCATCAACAATTACAGGAAAAGACAACTTCATTTATACCGAAAATGGATATTATAATAGCAAGAACAATACAGGACATTTTTTGCGAAAGTCTTACATTAAATATAAAGACCGACTAATTGAAGGCGATAGTTTGTATTATGACAGAAAGAAAGAATTTGCATCAGGAACCAATAATGTTAAAATTACAGACTCAATAAACAAAGCAATCATTCGCGGACATTATGGAGAAGTCTATAAAAACAAAGATTCATTGTATATCACAAAACATGCTTCTGTTAGGTATTTGATAGAAAAAGATTCGATGTTTATTCATGCCAAAAAAATAATTGTAACAGGTAAAATTGGCGAGCGAAAAGTAATAGGATTTAATAATGTACGTTTTTTCAAAACTGATTTAAGTGGGAAATGTGACTCCATACATTCTGATCAAAAAGCCGCATTAACCAAACTTATTGGAAAACCAATCCTTTGGAATTTTGAAAATCAAATGACCGGCGACGTAATGCATTTAGTAGGTAATAACAAAACCGAAAAGCTAGATTCACTCAAGATACTCAACAATACATTTATTATTTCCAAAGACACCATAGGAACGGGTTACAACCAAATAAAAGGACTTAACCTTTACGGAAAATTTAAAGAAAACAAACTCTACGAAGCTGATGTTGTAAAAAATACCGAAGTAGTGTATTTCATGCGCAACGATAAAAATGAACTAATAGGCATCAATAAAAACGTCAGCAGTCGCATAAACATGACAATGGACGACAAAAGCAAAGTAGAAACCATAACTTTTTTCGACACTGTAGATGGAGATATTTATCCTGACAAAGATTTACCCGAAAATGCCCGAAAACTTAGAGGTTTTGTGTGGCGAGGCGACGAACGAATAAAAACCAAAGACGATATTTATCCGCCGGATGAAGTGGAATTGGATAAGAAAATTGTGGATGAAAGTAATAAGAAATTTGAGAAAGAAAAAGTAATTCAAGAAATCGAAAACAATAAACTATTAGATCGTGCAAATGGCGATGAGTTTTATGAAGAATTTTTAAAAAAATATAATAATTATATAGTTGTCGATAAAAATGGCACTAAACTGTTGGTACGAAACTTTAAGTTTGGATTTCCATTAGATGAACATTCTTTTGATATTTATAAACAGAAACATCCAAAGTATAAAAATGAAATAACAATAGATAGATTGCTTTGGGATTGTAAAACTATGCCAGGAAAGAAGTATAATGGAAAGTTATTTACTGGAAATGAAGATTTAGATGGAATAGAGCTTCCGGGAAAAGAATATTTAACTTACAAAGAAATTTTTCAATTATATAATAATAGGATTGTTATTGATAGAAATGGTATAGAAATTTTAATTCAAAACAATAAAATCAAAATTCCAATTGATGGGAATTCTATTAATAATTTCAAAAAAAACCATCCAAAATGCAAAAAAATAGTTAGAATAAATCAAGTCTTATGGGACTGGAGAACGATGTTAGGAAAAGAATATGACGGAGGGCTTTTTAATGGTAATGAGAAAGAATAAAATAATGTTCCAGATAAATAGTAATCTATGTTAAACCTTATAGACAAATTGTTTTGAAAAACACAATAGCTTCAAAAATTAATCCTATTCTAAATTTTTTAAATATTGGATTAATTAAATTTTTAAATATTGGATCGAAATATATTTTAGTTGGTTATTTAATTCGTGTTTTAGGCGAAAATGGATACGGGACATTGACTTGGGTTGATTCCATTGTTCAATATTTTATTATGTTGATAAATTTCGGTTTTGATTTATATGCTGCAAAATATGTTGTAGAGAATATAAGCAATTCTCAAAAGCTTGACGAAGTAATTTCTTCTATTTATTATATTAAAAGCGTTTTATTTCTCTTATGTTTCTTATTATTAATACCATTATCTTTTAATTTTCAGATAAACAGTTATATAAACCTTATACTACTAATGCTTATTTTAGGTTTAGGAGAAGTGCTAATGCCAATTTGGTTTTTTCAAGGAATTGAAAAAATGAAAATGGTAACAATTTTGACTTTTTCAACAAAAACAGTTTTGATTCTATTGACAATGTTTTTTGTCAAAAAAAGTACTGATCTTAATTTATATATAGTGTTTTTGGTTGTGATTAATGCAGTTTGGGGTGTTTTAGGTTTTTTAAAAATGAAGAAAGAAATACAATTTGAATTTATTACTATTTCAAAAACAACCTTAATTAAATATTTAAAAGAGGGTTATATGTTTTTTGTTGGTAAAGTTTCCACTTTTATGTTTAATATGGGTACGCTTTTTATTATTGGTTATTTTTATTCTAAGGGGAATGTGGCGGGTTTTGATATAGCTATAAAAATTGTATTTGTTTTTATTATTCCATTTGAAGTCTTGCAACAAGCCATTTATCCAAAGTTTGTTAGAGGAATAAACAAATCACTTATAAAAAAAATATTAATATATTCACTTATTTTTAGTCTATTAATGGCTATATCTACATACCTTTTTTCTGAAAAAATAATTGCAATCTTTGGAGGAGCTACAATGATTAAATATAATTTTATTTTACCAATTGTTTTACCATTAATTCCAATTGTAAGTACAACAATTATTTTAGGAAATTGTATTATGGTAGCTAATGGATATTATAAAGAATATAATCGCTCCTTAATCATAACGGCATTATTATTTATTTTATTTATAGTTATTTTGAGACTATCAAACAATTTAAATTTTATAAACATTATTATTGTTAGAGTATTGGCGGACTTAATTTTACTATCAATAAGGTTCTATTTTTGTAGAAAATATAAGTTAATTTAAGAAAATATAAATAACAATGGAAACAGAATATTTTTACTCATTTATATATATATTAATCAGTTCATTGATATTAAAATTCTTTTACAATAAAAGAATTATTTCTATTATTTCGCCTGTTGACATGTATGTTTTATTTTTTACTATTGTAATTATATTAAATTGTTTATATATATATTATCCTAAAAATGAAAGATTTGACATCTATAATTTAGATGTATTAAATGAAAAGAATTTCAACAAACAGTTGAATGTTTTTTTGAGAATGACGACTCTTTTTTTAATAGGAGTCTTCATTTATGTTTTAAGAAAAAAAAACTATCAAAGACTTTATTCACAAAAAATCGAAATAATTAATTTTAAAAAATTATCAATTAATCATAATGTTTTAAAAAAAGCAATGATTATTTTATTATATATATGTTGTATATTAGTTGCGTTTGATTACAAATTAGATTTTTTTTATAGACTAAATTACATTCCTCAAAAAAGCTCTATTTTAAAATCAATATATACAATACTTTTAATTATTCTGTCGTTAATGTCTTCTATTTCGTTTAAAAAGAATAGATTTCTAGCACTAACAACAATTATTATAGTTTTATTGATTGGGATAGGATTAGGAAGTCGAATGGCTACAATAAACTTAATTGTTTTTGTTCTTACTTATTCATTTATGCTAGAAGATAAAAAGACAAAAATTAAATATTTTTTTGTTTGGATTCCAATTATTATTATTTTTTTTGGTTATAACATTGCATTGAGGTTAGAATCTAATACACACGGACTTATTCCATATTTAAACATATTAATTAATAGACCGTATGTAATTTTTAAAAATACATTATTTAATATATATTATACTTTTATTTTTGGTTTTGTAGCTACATCTGAAACAATAAAACTATACCACGAAAACATTAATAATTTATTAACGTGTATAAATCCACTACCGGGGAATTTAACTAATTGGTATTTGTTTTCACAAAAAATGAGAATAAATATATATGCCCCTTATACAGCTATTGGTGAATTGGCTAAGTATCCTATTTTTAGTTTTTTTTATTATATTTTTTTGGGTTATTATTTCTCGTTGTGTGATTTTTATATAAAAACATGCGTAATTGCAAAAAAACACTTTGCACCAGCAATAATAATAATTTTGTTGTACCTTTTTATAATGTTTTCTTTTGAATATAATTTAAGATCTTCAATCAGATATATATATTATTCTTCTCTGATTTTATTTCTATCTAAAATAAAAATCAATGGAAAGCGTTAAACTTTTTTTTAATGATATATTAAATAAATTAGGATATTTATTTGGAATGTTTGTTTTTGTTCCAAACAGAATAAAACCTTACTTAGTTTTGATTCTGTTTTTAACATCTGTAATTAAATATAGAAAAGCTAATATAAAAAAATTAATAAAGAAGGGCTTACCATTGTTCGTTCTGTTCTTTATGTACTTTTTTTCTTTGTTTTACACAAACGATTTAAATCTAGGAATAATATTAATAATTAGAATGCTTCCAATTATTATTTTACCATTTGCATTTTCAGTACTTGGGATAAATAATACAGAAATATTTTTTTCTAATTTTAAGACAACATTTATTCTTTGTCTTGTTACTTATTCACTTTTTATTTTGTTCTATTTATACAAGTTGGATTGCTTATTTGGAAATAACAGCTTAAATTATGGGTATTCCTATATTACTAATGAATTCTATGGTTTAAACGACCATCCTATATACATTTCATCATACTATTGTTTAGGCTTGCTATTAATTATTTATGAAAAGAAGAAAAATATTTTTTTCCCCTTTTTTTCTTTTGCAATAATTTTGTTTGGATTAATATTGCTTTCAAGAAAAGGCTCTATAATTGCTTTTATTGCAACTTTAATTTATTATATTTTTTTGAATAAAAAACAGTTGTTTAAAATATCATTTATTATTCTAGCGTCTTTATTTTTTATTTTTTCTATTCCTGAAATAAAAAACAGATTCTTAGAATTAACTATATCCGAAAAAAAATCAACAACATCTACAGGAATAAGAGAATCAATTTTAGAAAATGCTTTTAAGCTTACTTCAAAATGTAAATTTATTGGTTTTGGAGCTGGTAGCGTACAAAAAGAATTAAATAAAGAATATTATGAAAATAAAAACTTTTCTTTCGTTAAAGAAAATTATAATGCACATAACCAATATTTACAAATTATTTTAACAATAGGATTTATAGGTTTTCTCGTTTTTTTAATAACATTAATATATTTAACGATTAATTTACATTTTAATAAAAATTATTTTGGAGTCGCTACTGTAATTTATTTTTATATTTTATTTAATACCGAAAGTTACTTACAAAGACAAAACGGAATCTTTTTTTTCAGTTTAATAATGAGTTTGATTATTTTTAGTAAGAAAGAAAAAGAAAACAAATTTAAATTTTGGGTTAAAAAACAGTTTTCATCATTAAGAACATATAAATTTTTTTATGAAAACAAATAAAATTCTTATTATCGGTTCATTTCCTCCTCCAATTTCGGGAGTTAGCTTGGCAAATAAAGTCATAACTGAAGGATTTAAAAAGAGCCAAAAGTGGAATGTAGATATTATAAATTCAGAATACTCGAGCAATATTACAGCAGTACATGGAAACATAAGTATTCAGAAATTTTATTTTTTAAAAACCTATTTATATCTATACAAAGTCTTATTTTCTAAAATTATTTACATTACTATAGGGCAATCCTTTTTCGGCGTAATTAAATATGCCCCATTTATTTTATTATCAAAGATATTGAGAAAAAAGTTGGTCTTCCATTTGCACGGAGGCCACTTATTAAATGAATATAACCAATTAAAAGGAATAAAAAGGAAAACATTTTATTTTTTTGTATCAAAAATGAACTACGGAATTGTGCTTTCAAAAAGTTTAAGAGAAAATTTTTCTGAATTCATCAAGCCTTCAAAAATATTTGAATTACCAAATTTTTATGAGTCAGATTTACGATTGACAGAAAAAGAGATTTTAAATTCAAAAGATTATAGTGAAATTAGAATCATATTTTTGAGTAATTTAATAGAAGAAAAAGGAATTAATATATTATTAGAAGCAATAAAAAAATTATATGAAAAAGGTATAAATATTAAAATTAAGGTTGCTGGAAATATAGTTTCAAACAATGATTTAAGTAGTTATTTTGGTAAATATGGGATTGAATATGTTGGAGTAGTTAATGGTGAGACAAAAAAAGATTTTTTACTTTGGGGTAATGTTTTTTGTCTACCAACTTTTTACAGAATGGAAGGACAACCAATTAGTATTATTGAAGCAATGGCAATAGGAAATTTAATAATTACAACTAAACATGCAGGAATTCAAGATATTTGCACTAGTGATAATGCTCTTTTTTGTGAGAAGAATGATCTAAACGATTTGCTTTCTACAATTGAATATTTATCTAATAATACAACTGAAATAAAAGCAAAGGGTCTTTATAATTATGATTATGCCAAAGATTTGTTTTCTGAAGAAAACTTTATTGATAACGCAAATAAAATTTTACTACAATGTATCAACTAGATCAATTTAATCTTCCAAAAAACTTTAGAGGTAAAAACGGACTAATTGTTCAACTTTGGAGAACAACATATTTTCTTTTATACAAACCTTCTCCACAAATAATGTATGGATGGAGAAGATTTTTATTAAGGTTGTTTGGTGCAAAAATTGGAAAAAAAGTAATTCTAAGACCATCTAGTCAAATAACCTATCCTTGGAAATTAGAAATTGGTGATTATTCTTGGATTGGCGATGATGTTGTTTTATATAATTTAGGAAACATTAAAGTAGGCGCCAATACCATAATATCTCAAAAAAGCTACCTCTGTACAGGCTCTCATGATTATAATTCAATCAGTTTTGATATTTATCAAAAACCAATTGTTATTGGAAATTCTTGTTGGGTAGCAACAGATGTTTTTATTGCACCAGGAATAACAATAATCGATGAAGTTGTGATAGGGGCAAGGTCATCTGTTTTTAAAGACATATCAGAAATAGGTATTTACAAAGGGAATCCAGCGAAAAAGAACAGTTAAAGAAATTGATTTATGAACATTACAATAATAAGTAATAACTATTACCCTGAAGACAGCGGAATTGGATTATATTCTTCAGGAATTGCAGAGTTTTTGGCAAAAACACACAATGTAAAAGTTATTACTGCAATGCCATATTACCCACAATGGGAAATTTATTCTGAATATAAAGATAAACCAAAATTTTACAGAGAAACCATCAATAACGTTGAGGTTTTGCGCTTTAAACAATATACACCTAAAACCCCTACTTTTCTAAAAAGGATTTTTCAAATGTGCCATTTTTTCTTAGGCTCAATAGTAAATGTTTTTAAAATCAAAAAAAATGATGTTGTAATTGTAGTTATGCCCTTTACAATTTCAATTATTTTAGGAAAATTAGTTAAGTTGTTCAAAGGAGGAAAATTAGTAGTACATGTGCAAGACTTTGAATTTGATGCTGCTTTTGAAACAGGACTTTCGAAGAAATCAGGAGTATTAGCAAAGCTTATTTTTCATATAGAACGATTTTTATTAAACCGCGCCGATACTGTTAGTACAATAAGCTATGGAATGTTAAAGAAGTTGGAAACCAAAACAAATTCTTCAACAAGTTATTTTCCAAATTGGATAGATTATTCAAAGATTAATCCTGAAACAGCAAAACCAAATAAACTATTTGAGTCTAATAAATTCAATATTTTATACTCTGGAAATATTGGTGCAAAGCAAGACTGGGATTTCTTTATAGATTTTGTAAAAGCTTGTCAAGACAACAGTAAAGTGCAGGTTTATCTTATTGGTGAAGGAGCCAAAAGAGAAGACGTGGTTGAAAAAATTAAAAATTTCTCTAACTGTACTTATTTTCCGCCTGTTCGTTACGAAGAATTAAATGACTTGTTATGTAATGTTGATTTACATATTCTTTTTCAAAAAAGCACTGTGGTTGATACTGTAATGCCTTCAAAAATATTAGGCATGATGGCTAGTGCTAAACCTTCAATTGTTACAGGACATGAAGAGTCAGAAGTTAAACAAAATTTTGAAATTTCCAACGGCGGTTTTTATTTTTATGATGAAAACAAACTAAATCAAATAATGACAAAAATTAATCATTTGATTGAATCGCCTAAAGACTCCGTTGAAATTGGAAATAATGCAAGAAAATTTATAATTGAAAAGTTCTCGATGGAGAAAATATTAAACAATTTTGAAAATGAAAACTTAAATAATTAAGTGCTAAATTATTTTTTTCAATACCATCAACCAATTCA
>CANCFZ010000075.1 GCA_947377425.1 Flavobacteriaceae bacterium | reverse complement strand
GTTCAGGCAGATTTAATTGATAATAAATTCAAAATGCCACAAATTTTAAGAAATTCATTAGCATTCGACTATACTCATAAAGGTTATAAATTCACAGTTGAAGCTATTTACACAAAAGTAATTAGAGATTTAATGTTTCAACAAGTCAATAAAACGGATAATCCTTATTACTATTCTTATGATGTAAACCATGAAATGCCAATTTATTCAGCTAATATAAATTCAGCGTTTTCAAATGCTTACATGTTGTCTAATACTAACAAAGGATATAGATATAGTGTAACAGAAATGGTTTCTAAAACATACGATTTTGGTCTTAACTTTATGTTGGCTTATACTTATGGTAGTGCAAAAGACATTACAAATGGTGTTAGAAATTCAATGGAAAGTAATTACCAAATGAATCAATCATTAACTCCAAATAACCCACAGTTAGCAACATCAAACTTTGATATTAAACACAGAATAGTTTCAAATGTTGGATATGCATTAAATGTTGGTAAAAACAATACTATTTCAGCTAACGTATTTTTCAATGCACAATCTGGAAATCCTTACACATGGGGATTTGTAAATTCAACTATTGCAGGAACTGGTCAATCAGCAGGTTTAGCTTATATTTTTAAAGATGCAACAGAAGCTGCTAAGTACATTGGAGCAATTACTGGTGGTGTGTTTACAACTAATTCACAACAAGTTACAGACTATGAAAATTTTATAAATAACAATGATTATTTAAGTAGTAGAAGAGGAAAATTTACAGAAAGAAATGGCGCCAATACTCCTTGGAATATTCAAGCAGACATGAGAATTATGGATGAATTTAAAATTAAAGATGGCAAAGATAATGCCCATACACTTCAGTTTTCAGTAAGTATTATTAATGTTGGAAACCTAATTAATAAAGATTGGGGAAGAAGTTATTTTGTGCCTAACACTTATAATTCAACAGCAAATGTTGGTTTAACTAAATCAGGAAATATTGGTGGATTAGCAACTGGTGATCCAATTTATACTTTCAAAACGCCAACAACAACGCCATATACAGTTGACCAATTTGCATCAAGATTTCAAGCACAATTTGGAGTTAGATATTCATTCTAATAAAATTTTATAATCATGACAAAGTTAAAATCATTAGTAACGTTAGTATTGTTTTTTGTAGTTGGAATAACTTCTGCTCAAATAACTTCTTCAACAATAAATGGAAAAGTAACCGATGGCGATTTACCAATAGGCAATGCTAAAATTGTAATAACATATTTGCCTACAAATTCAGTTTATGAAACTGAAACCGATAAAAAAGGAAGATTTAGTTTAGATAATTTAGAAGTTGGTGGACCATTTAAAATTGAGGTTAAAGGAACATCTATAGAAAATTATTCAAGATCTGGATATCAACTTTTATTAGGAGATAATGATTTACCAAAACCAATCATGGTTAGAAAAAAAGAGACTACCTCTCAAGTTGTTTCTACAAATGAGAAAGAAACTTGTTTAAAATCAAGTTAAAAAACAATATTTCATGTTTTATTGTTCAATCCGTTGCATTTATGTAACGGATTTTTTTTATTTTTTAAAAAAGTAAACAGTACTATTCAATTATAAATAAATTAGTTCTTAAATGTAGTTAATGTATTAAATAACAGAAAATTATCTTTCAGATAACATTCAAGTAACATTAACTTTATATTGTTATTTGCTTAACGTTAAATTAACACTACAAGTTAATCTTTGCACCACAAAATAACTACAACTACAAGAATGAAAAAAATTACTACATTATTATTCTTTTTATGCATTCATTTTGCTAATGCTCAAGAAGTAGCGAATGATTCTATTACAAAACCAATTTCTATCGATTCATTAAAACAAGTTCTTGATGAGCACACAATGAAATTTAGTGATTCAGACGAACGATTTTCAACAATTGAAAGCGATTTGGCTAAATTAACAAAAATTAAAGTATCTGGATACATGCAAGCGCAATATGATATGTATGATTTCCAAGATGATAAAGGTCCAGTTGCTGGTTCATCTGCAGCAGCTCCAGTTACAAATTCCTTTTTCATTAGAAGAGCTAGAGTTAAATTTGTTTACGAAACTTTAGAAGGAATTAAATTTGTCTTACAACCTGATTTTGCTGTAGATAAAGTATCTTTAAAAGATGCTTATGTTGTGCTTAATGACCGTTGGTTTATGCAAACTTATTCATTAACAGTTGGGCAATTCAACCGATTGAATTATGATGTAGAATTCACGTCAAATACCAGAGAATTTCTAGAAAGAGCAAGAATGACTACAACACTTTATCCAAATGAGCGCGATTTAGGTGCAAAATTGGAAGCAAATTTTGTAAACAAATATAATATTCCATTAAAACTTCAATTAGCAGTTTTTAATGGTAACTTTGGTCAAGGAGCTATCGCGAATCAAGTTAGAGATGTTGATAGCAATAAAGATGTTATGGCTAGAGCAACTTATTCTTTTCAATTCCCAAGTAAAGGATTAGGAATTGATGTTGGCGGACATGGTTATTTTGGGTCAACCAAGGTGTTGCCTCAACCAGTAACAAGTCCTGTAACTCCTCCAGCCGTTTTTTCTGATGTAAACAATAATTCATTCACGCCAAATGTAGGTGATACTTTAAAGAAAGATTGGTTTGGTGTTGAAGCACAAATTTATTATGACTTTTTAGGTGGAACTTCATTAAAAGGAGAATACATATCAGGAACAATTTCAGGAAGTACCAATCCGGCTCTAACTTACTCTGCATTTGGAGCTAATAAAGTTAGAAATTTTGATGGTTTCTATCTATCATTTACTAAAAATGTTGGTAAAAGTTTGCAAGCTGCCGTTCGTTATGATAGTTATGATCCTAACACAAAATTATCTGGAAACGATGTTACAAGAGTTGATGATTTAAAATACCATACTTGGACATTTGCTTGGCAATATTTTTATGACGAAAATGTAAAAATCGTATTTGGATATTCGATGCCAGTAAATGAAAAAAGTGATGTTGTTGGTGGAGATTATCTAACAAGTGCAAAAGACAGAAAAGACAATACCTTTACCATAAGATTACAAGCTAGATTTTAATAAATAATTTATAAAAAAATAAAAAATGAACACTTCAAAAATTAAAGTTGCTTTGCTATTATTAGTTGTAATGACAATAGGTTTTTCATTTACAACTGTAGATAAAATTACTATAAAAGGATCGGATACAATGGTTATTTTAGCTCAAAAATGGGCTGAAGTATATATGTCAAAAAATCCAAACACTGCTATTCAAGTTACTGGTGGTGGTTCTGGAGTTGGACTTTCAGCTTTAATTAATGGTTCTACAGATATTGCTACATCAAGTCGTCCATTAAAAACATCAGAATTAGAAAAAATAAAAGGTCGTTACGGAACACTAGGAGTAGAAGTTGCGTGTGCTAAAGATGGAATTACTATTTATTTGAATAAAGCAAATGGTGTTAGTGAACTTACTCTAAAACAATTGGCTGATATTTATTCGGGTAAAATCACAAATTGGAAAGATGTTGGTGGTGCAGATGCAAATATAAAATTATACGGACGTGAAAACAGCTCTGGAACTTATGTTTATTTCAAAGATAATGTAGTTAAAAAAGATTACGCATTAACTTGTCAAAGTTTACCAGGAACCGCAGCTATTGTAAATGCTGTTAAAAAAGATAAATACGGAATAGGTTATGGTGGTTCTGCTTATGATAATGGCGTAAAAGATTGTAAGGTTAAAAAAGACGCTAATAGTCCAGCGCTTGTTGCAAACGAAGAAACTATTAGAAATAAAACCTATCCAATTACAAGATACTTATATATGTATTTGGCAACTAAACCTACAGGTGCAAACAAAAAATTTATTGACTGGGTTTTAAGTGGTGAAGGACAAAAAATCACCTCTCAAGTTGGTTATTTTCCAATAAAATAATTTTTAAATTTAAGTTTCTTTAATCAAAAGATATTTCTAAATAAATGAAATCTAACATTCCAGAAAATAATTTTACACGCGAAAAGCTTAAAAAGCAGTTTCGTTTTTCTGAATTTTTTGCTGAAAAAATAATTTCTTCGGTTGCTTATTTTTCTATAGCAATAATTATTTTAATTTTTTGTTTTGTTTTTAAAGAAGCATTGCCAATTTTTAAATTTGGTAAAGAAGAAAAAGTAAAAACTGAAATTTCAAGTAAATCATCCGAAAAGCCAGAAACGTATGGAACTGATACATCAGAAGAACCATTAAAACCAGAAACTTATGGCGTAGATACTTCATCAGATACACAAGAACTTAAGCCAGAAACGTATGGTGAAGTTGTTGCTGATGAACCTAAACCTACAGAAGAAGCTGTAAAAGAATCTGAAAATGACGGTGCAGATAATACTTGGAGTTCCTTTTTATCTACAGAATGGGTTCCTGTTTCTGATAGACCACGTTTTGGATTAATTGCATTACTTATTGGAACTTTGAAAGTTACCATAATAGCGATGTTATTTGCCGGACCAATAGCGGTTTTAGCAGCATTATATACTTCTACTTTTGCTTCTAAAAGAGCTAAAGAAATTATAAAACCAATCATTGAGCTTTTAGCAGCATTTCCATCTGTTGTTATTGGTTTTTTTGCATTGATGATTTTAGCGACTTTCTTCCAAAATATTTTTGGATATGAAACTCGATTAAACGCTTTTGTTGGTGGAGTAGCAATGGCTTTAGCCGCAATTCCAATTATATATACGATTTCAGAAGATGCACTTTCTGCTGTTCCGTCAACCTATACCGAAGCGAGTTTAGCATTGGGAGCAAGTAAATGGCAAACAGCATTTTTTGTGGTTTTGCCTGCCGCAATTCCTGGAATATTTGCTGCAATTTTACTAGGAATTGGACGTGTTTTTGGAGAAACAATGATTGCTCTTATGGCAACAGGAAACGCCGCTTTATGTTCTGCAAATCCTTTTGAAAGTGTTCGTACTTTTGCTGCAACAATAGGTTCAGAAATGGCTGAAACGGTTTTTGGAGATACACATTATAGTGTGCTATTTTTCATAGGTTCATTGCTTTTTATTTTTTCATTCGGATTGAACGCTTTGGCAGAATTTTATGTAAAAGGAAAATTAATTAAACGAATTCAAGGTAAATAATGGCAACGAATACTTCTACAGAAAAAAATGCTTTTTTTACTCCTTCTAGCAAGTCAGCTGTAATCAAAGAAAAACTAATAATTGGTTCAACTTTATCAGCTGTTATTTTAATAATTTTAATTTTAGCTATCGTTATAGGTATTATTGTTTATAACGGTTGGGAGTTGTTTTCTTGGAAATTTATATCCTCATTTCCAACTGACGGAATGACTAAAGGTGGTATTTTTCCAGCTATTATAGGAACTTTTATTTTAGTAATTGTGATGTCAATTGCTGCTGTTCCATTCGGAACAATTACGGCACTTTACTTAACCGAATACGCCAAAGAAAATTCAAAATTTGCAGCAGCTGTTCGTTTTTCTGTTAGAACATTAGCAGTTGTACCATCAATTATATTTGGTCTTTTTGGATTAGGTTTTTTTATTCAATTTATAGGAAAAGGAATTGATACTACCTTTAACAATGGGCAATTACATTGGGGACAACCAAACATACTTTGGGCTAGTTTAACAATGGCTTTGCTAACTTTACCTGTTATAATAGTTTCGGTTGAAGAAGCTTTAAAAACGGTTCCAAGAGAGTTAAGAGAGGCAAGTTTAGCACTTGGAGCAACAAAATGGCAAACTATAAAAAAAGTAGTTTTGCCTGGTTCAGTTTCTGGAATTATGACTGGAACAATATTAGCTATCAGTCGTGGAGCAGGTGAGGTAGCTCCAATTTTATTTACTGGAGCCGCATATTATTTATCAACATTACCAAAATCAGTAAGTGACCAATTCATGAATTTAGGCTATCACATTTATATTATGTCAACTCAATCTACTGATGTTGAAAAAACCTTGCCAATTCAGTTTGCAACTACATTAGTTTTATTAATGCTTACAATTTCTTTAAACATTGTTGCAGTACTAATACGTTCAAGAATCAGAAGAAAAAAGTTATCATAATACGATTTATTTAATAAAAAAAACACAAACTATTTCAGATGAAAGATGTTAAAATAGAAGTTAATAATTTGTCTTTATTTTATGGAGAAAAACAAGCTTTGAAAAATATTTCGATGCAAATTCCAAGAAATAAAGTAACCGCACTTATTGGCCCTTCAGGTTGTGGAAAATCAACTTTTTTGAGAAGCATAAACAGAATGAATGACCTTATTCCATCTGTTAAAATTACAGGTGAATTGTTGGTTGAAGGTGTTGATATATATGACAAAGATGTGGATGTTGTTAATATTAGAAAGAAAATTGGAATGGTTTTTCAAAAATCAAATCCGTTTCCAAAATCTATTTATGAAAACATTGCTTATGGTCCAAGAATTAACGGAATTAAGGATAAAACTCAGTTAGATGAAATTGTAGAAACTTCTTTACGTCAAGCTGCTATTTGGGATGAAGTAAAAGATCGTTTAGGCGATTCAGCAATGGGACTTTCTGGCGGTCAACAACAACGTTTGTGTATTGCAAGAACGTTGGCTGTAAGTCCGGATATTATTTTAATGGACGAACCAGCAAGTGCTTTAGATCCAATTTCAACATCTAAAATTGAAGAATTAGTTCATCAGTTAAAGGAACATTACACTATAATTATTGTTACACACAATATGCAACAAGCAGCTAGAACTAGTGATTATACTGGATTCTTTTACTTGGGTGAATTGATTGAAATGGATAAAACCAAAACAATTTTCACAAAACCATCAAAAAAACAAACAGAAGATTATATTACTGGTAGATTTGGGTAATTTTTTTACTTGTAAAATCTTTTATATCTTTAAATAAAAAATATGGCATCACATTTAGAATTAGAATTAGATAAACTGAGAAATGCAATTATTAAAATAAGTAATCTTGCAGAAAATCAGGTTTTTGAAGCAATGGGAATTATACTATCAGAGCCAATTTCTGAAAAAAAAGTTATCAAAAAAACCGAGCATAAAATTGATAAATTAGATATTAAAATTGAAGAAATTTGTCAAAATGTTTTTGCTTTACAACAACCAGTTGCATCCGATTTAAGATTTATTATGTCGGCAATGCACATAAGTAATGAAATTGAAAGAATTGCAGATTTTTCTATTAATATAATTAAGTTGAATAAAAATATTAGTAAAAAACAAAATCTAGCTTCTAAATTTAATATCACAACCATTGCTAGATTGATTGAATCTATAATGATAAAAACTAACATTTGTTTTCAAACATTGGATGGAAAAGCAATTGAAGAAATATTTATCATAAATAAAGACATCAAGAATAAAATCGAATCATCAATTCAAAATATTATTTCTGAAATGACTACAAATTCAGAAACTGTTGTATCAGGAACCAATCTTATCATGATTTTAAAGCATCTTGAAAGAATGGGAGATCATTGTACAAACATTACAGAATCAGTTTATTTTATGATTCATGCCAAAACTATTCGTCACGAAAATATTTTGAATAAAAAATAATATCTTCGATACATTATAAACTAAATAAGCGGCTTCTTTAAGTCGCTTATTTAGTTTAATTTTAACTTTTGTTTTTAATTCATTACATTACCTTTATGATATAAAAATTTTAAAAAATGAAACAGAAACTACTTTTTGCATTTTGCGCAATTCAATTATCATTAATTTCTTTTGCACAATTAAAACCAGTTGATTATTTAGACGGAACTCAAAAGCTAAGCGGATTTATTTCTAAACCAGCAAAACCTAATAAAATCAATGCTGGAGTATTGATTTTGCCAGCATGGATGGGAATTGATGATCATGCTAAAGAAAGTGCAACTGATTTATCTAAATTAGGATATTACACTTTTGTGGCGGACATTTATGGAGTAGGGAATAAGCCTACTAATTACAGTGAAGCTGGTCAAAAAGCTGGATATTTCAAAAAGAATATTAAGGAATACCAGAACCGAATTCAATTGGCACTTGAACAATTAATAAAACAAGGAGCCAATCCAGATGAAATTGTTGTTATGGGTTATTGCTTTGGTGGAACTGGAGCTATTGAAGCAGCAAGAATTAATATGAAGGTTAAAGGAATTGTATCGTTTCATGGCGGTTTATCTCGTGATGAAGCTCGTTCAATTGAACCAATTAATGCAAGAGTATTAGTGTTACACGGAGCAGACGATCCTTATGAAAGTGAGGCAGAAATTAAATTGTTTCAAAATGAAATGAGAACTTCTAAAGCCGATTGGGAAATGGTTTATTATGCAAACGCAGTACATTCATTTACAGATAAAAATGCAGGAACTGATAATAGTAAAGGAGCAGCATATAATGAAAAAGCAGAAAAAAGGTCTTGGAAAGCATTACTTCAATTTTTGAAAGAAGTGTTGGTGTAATAAAAACATTAACAACAAAAGAGTCCTGAAACTATTATGGTTTCAGGACTCTTTTGTTTTATAAATATCTTTTAATTAAATTGATATTTTAATATAATTGAAGTGTTTTTAAAAGAATACTTATCGGTATTAATATATGGATTAAGATTTGTATTGGTGTATTGTCGTAATTCCGCAATAACTTTTTTGTATTGATAACCAATACCAAAAAAGAAATCATAATGTGTACCATTTAAACTACTATTCATTAATACAGTGTTGTTTTTTCTTAATATGGATATGTTAGAATTATTAGCAATTTGAATAGTAAGAGCTGTATTAATATAAAGCTTTGATAATTTATTAAAAATAAAATTTCTTTTTATCCCCAAAGGGAAATTAATACTATTATATTTTAGGTTTATCGTGTAATCATCATTTACTAATCCAGTTGAATAATTTGGATTTATATAATAAGTACTTGTCATTACTCCACTTCCAGAATATGAAGTATATGATGGCTCAGTAAAAACAGACCAACTTTTATTATTAAATGGAAGCTCTATTTCAATTTCAACACCTATAGTTAATGATGTTTTCTTTTCAGTCTCATTTTTCCCATCAAATGGTATTGTATTTAAACCATTTTTATATTTAAGACTTAAATTAGAAAAATTAGTATTTAATGCTAATTTATAAAATAGTTTACTTTTATCTCTTTTTGAAATTTCTTTACTTGAAGTATCTCCTTGGCAATTATTTACAGAATTAAAGTAGTCTATCAAATCATCATCTAAATATCGTAATGATTCAACTTTTTTGTTGTTATTACAATTAACAGAAGTTCGTAATTGTTTTTTAAAAGAATCATTAACATATAAATCAGTAAGGTTTTCAATTGATTCAAAATATTTTTTATAAACTAATTGCTTTATTTCTTTGTTTTCTGTTTTAAAGAAATAGCGTCTTGGAAACAAATCATTTTCATATCTATAAAGACTATTTTTTCCTTCAACTAATACTTTTAAAAATACAATTAAAGATACAAAATTTGGCTCTTTTGCAATTGAATAATCAGGATCACCTTTAGAATTATCAATTTCAACATTTGCTCTAACATATTTAGAAACACCATCAATAGAAAATTCTTTTGCATCTGTTATTGAAATACTTTTTGATTCGGACTCTAATGAATTTTTAATTTCAAAATATTCGGGATTATAAGACCAATCTAAATCTTTAATCAAGCATTCTATTTTCTTTCCAGTAGTATCAATATAATATCCTTTTAAAAAATTCTTTTGGCTGAAACAAATTGAAGAAATAAATAAGAATAAATAGAGTAGTTGATTTTTCATGGTAATTTTTTTATGGTTTTGAAATTCAAATATATAAAAAAAATACTATTAAAAAACGCTATAAAATACAAAAGCCATCCTGGAGCGGACGGCTATTGAGGTGAGGTGTAACTTCCTTTCGGAATCCTCGATGCAAATATAGG